>DASTPO010000251.1:0-11227 GCA_035762225.1 Candidatus Angelobacter sp. | reverse complement strand
CCGGTAGGTCGATTGTGGCGTGCGTTTCAGGTAACCGCTGTGTGAAACCGTGACAATGACCTGCTCGTCGGCGATCAGGTCTTCCAGTGTGATCTCGGTTGATTCGTCGGTGATCTCCGTGCGGCGCTTGTCGCCGAATTGCTCCTTCACCTCTTCCAGCTCTTTTATGATTACCGCGCGCAGCTTCTTGTCCGACGCAAGAATTGATTCGTACTCGGCAATCTTCAGCCGGATCTCTTCCAACTCCTTCAGGATTTCGTCGGTTGAGAGCCTGGTCAGGCGGTAGAGCTGCAATTCCAGGATCGCATCGGCCTGCCGGGCGGAAAGTTTGCCTTCCGCGCCGCCAACCTTTGCCTGAATCTGCTTGTCGACGATCTTGAACTTGGCCGCCAGCAAATTCTCTTTGGCTTCCGCGCGTGAGCCCGATCCGCGAATGATCTTGATGACCGCGTCCATGTTGTCCAGCGCGATCTTGTAGCCTCCCAGAATGTGCTCGCGCTCGCGGGCTCTTTCCAGCAGGTGGACCGTGCGCCGCCGCACCACGTCCACGCGATGGTCAATGAAGTGCTGGATCGCCTGCACCAGCCCCATCTCTTTCGGCTGGCCGTTTACCACCGCCAGAAAGATCATGCTGAAGCCCATCTGCATGTCAGTGTGCTTGTAGAGCTGGTTCAGGATGATCTGGGCTTCTGCGCCGCGCTTCAGCTCAATCACAATGCGCATCCCGTCGCGCCCGGATTCGTCGCGCACGTCAGAAATATCGTCGATGACCTTTTCATTCACCAAGTCGGCAATGCGCTTCACTAGCGTGGATTTGTTGACCTGATAGGGAATCTCCGTGACGATAATCGACTTGCGGCCCTGCGTCATGTCTTCAATGGCGGCTTTGGCGCGCATGGTAAAGCGGCCGCGGCCGTTCGTGTAAGCGGCTTCAATGCCGCTGCGCCCGTAGATATAAGCACCGGTCGGGAAGTCAGGACCCTTTACAACTTTCAAAATTTCTTTGAGCGTGGTGGCTGGATTGTTCACCAGCATGATTGTGGCTTCTACGATTTCTGTGAGATTGTGCGGCGGAATCTTGGTGGCCATACCTACGGCGATTCCGTCCGAGCCGTTCACCAGCAGGTTCGGAATTCGCGTTGGCAGAACGTCAGGTTCTACCTCGCTTTCGTCGTAGTTCGGGCGGAAATCGACCGTCTCTTTGTCCAGGTCTTCCAGCAGTCCGGTAGAGATGCGTGACAGCTTTGCTTCTGTATAACGATCGGCTGCCGGCGGGTCGCCATCGACTGATCCGAAATTGCCCTGCCCGAACACCAGCGGATAACGCAAGCTCCAGTCCTGCGCCAGGCGCACCAGCGCGTCATACACGGCAAGGTTGCCATGCGGATGGTATTTACCCATTACGTCGCCGACAATGCGGGCGCACTTACGAGTAGCCTTGTTCGGCTGCAGGCCCATGTTCTGCATTGTGTAAAGAATGCGGCGATGCACTGGCTTGAGTCCGTCACGCACATCAGGCAATGCGCGGCCGATGATTACGGACATCGAATAGTCAAGATACGAACGCCGCATCTCCTCTTCAATGTTTACGGGGTGAATATTTGCCGCGCCGGGTCCGCCACCATCGCCACCCGGAGGAGGCGTCAACGGCAACTGGGGATTCTGTTCATCTGCCATGTTTTTTTCTCAATTCCTAAGCGCGATTTTCAGGCACACCGCAAGCCGTTCAGACAGATTCCTTGAACCCGCCGAAATGTCCACTAAACGCTTGCATTTTCATGAAGTTATGTGCCAGAGGAATACAGCAAATTATAGCACAGAAACATGCTGCGTGACACTCGCGGGAAGCTGATGCGGAAACAGGCATAAGTGGCCAATTTCCAGATTCCTTTTACCCCGTTATCCAAGCCTCGGCTGGAAGGGCGGGACGCGATTGACTTCCGTCCGCCGTCTATACTATTTTACTCTAGGCCTGGTGGGTCAGAGACTACCGGCGTCGGTCCTGTTCTCCCAGGGAGCCTTATATCCCATGAAGAAACGCGAGGAGCGCGACCTCTTTCCCGGAGCACTTGAGATGATGGTTCTCAGAACGCTCCAGCGACAACCTCTGCACGGCTATGCTCTGGTGCAACACATCCGCCGGACATCTGACGACCTGCTGCAAATCGAAGAGGGTTCGTTGTACCCAACCCTTCAACGCCTCCTTAAGGACGGTCTCGTCAAAGCCGAGTGGGGCATTTCCGCCACCAATCGTGAAATCAGGATTTACAAACTAACCGCCGCGGGCGCACGGCATCTGGCGCGCGAGATGTCACGCCTTGAACGCATGTTGCAAGGCATTGCCCGCGTCCTGGCGCCAGGTGAAACATGAAATGGATCAGGCAAATACTGCTGCGCCGCAGGATGTACAACGATCTATCACGCGAGATCCAGGGACATCTCCGCGAGAAGACTGAAGAACTCATGGCGGAGGGCATGTCCCACGAATCAGCACTGGCGATGGCGCGTCGTGAGTTTGGGAATGCCGGACTGATAGAAGAGCGGGGCCGCGAAATCTGGACCTGGCCGGCGATTGAGCACTTCGGTGCCGACTTCAAGTTTGCTTTACGCCAGCTGCGAAAGTCCCCCGCCTTCGCTGTGGTAACTGTACTCATGCTCGCCATTGGTATTGGGGTCAATACCGCTGTATTCAGTATCTTCCATCACACTCTGTTGCAGCCGCTGAGTTTCCCGCAGCCGCAGCAGCTTTACAACGTGTGGGAGCATGCGGCCTCCGCGGGCGATCGCCACCTCCTGGCCTCCGGGCCGGATTTTGTGGATTTCCATGACCAGAGTTCTGCTTTCTCAGGAATCGCTGCCTGGCTTTCTTTCACTGAGACCTGGGTGGGCGGCGGCGAACCGCGCGTGGTGCGCTGCATCGGCGCAACCCAGGAATTCTTTCAGACCGTGGGATTAAAGCCGGTCCTCGGGCGTCTCTTTACCGACAAGGAATTCGCCACGCTTGACAGCGGCACCATCCTGGTTGCGGAGCGCTTCTGGAAGGAGCAATTAGGCGGCGATCCCGCGATCATCGGCAAAACGCTCACGATCGGAGGAAGTTCAAACGTTGTTGCTGGTGTTGTTGAGCGTGATTCTGACCTCACTCCCGATGCTCAGGTATGGCTCCCCTTGACGACCCAGCCAAGCTGGGAGTTCATGAAATGGCGCAGCAACAAGTTTCTCCACATCGTCGGGCGGCTCAAGCCGGATATCTCACGTACGGTTGCTGAGCAGCAGCTTACGGCAATTCTGCGGCGCGCGGAGGGCGAGCCCAAAGACGTTCTGGTGCAACTGGAGCCATTGAAAGATAGCGTGGTGGGACCGGTAGCCAGTCAAATCAAAATTGTCGTGGCTGCCGCGGGCATGGTGTTGCTGTTGATCTGTCTCAACATCGCGGCTCTCCTGATGGTGCGAACTGTACGACGTGCCTCTGAGATGGCGGTGCGTCTGGGGCTGGGCGCAAGCCGGGCGCGCATCTGGCAACAGCTGCTGACGGAAGGAATGTTATTGAGCATGGCCGGGAGCATCGGCGGGTTGCTGATTTCCTGGGCTGTTGTGCGGGCAGTAAAGCGGGCGTCAGATCTGAACCTGCCGCGGGTTCAGGATTTGCACCTGAATGGCCCAGCTCTGGCTGCGACGCTTGCTATCGTTTGCATCGTTACCCTGCTCTTCGCTTCACTTCCGTTGCGTTCCCTATCTGATTTGAGCGCCGCTTCCGGACTGCGCAGCGGGCGTGCCACGGCCGGCAGGACGCAGCGACGGTCGTTTTCTGTTTTGGTAGTTTCGGAGATTACCTGCGCCGTGGTGCTATCCGTGGCAGCCGGACTGCTGGTGCGCAGCTTCTGGCGCATCCATCAAGTGGATCCCGGCTTCGAGCCCGCCAAGATTCTCACCGGCTACATGCGCGTGAATAATGAATCGCCTGAAGGACTCTCCTTCTGGCAAAACGTGCTGGATGGAACTGCCGCACTGCCGGGAGTGAGCAGCACCGCGGCCGCCGACTGTGTTCCGGGAATCTCCGCCCCCACCGCAACCCTGGCGTTCGATGATCGCCCTAACGATCCCAGTAATCCTCCAGCAGCCCGGGGGTGCTGGACGAGTTACGGTTTTTTCAAAACCATTGGTGCGCCCCTGATCAAGGGCCGGTTCTTCACTTTGCAGGATGGGCCCGATGCGCCCGCTGTTGTGATCATCAATACCGAAGCGGCGCGACGATACTGGCCCGGCCAGAATCCAGTTGGGAAGCACATAGCGGTGGCTTACACCGGTGCGGGAAGGCGAGTGACGGGGGCAGCCCGCATGCGCGAGATCGTCGGCATTGTGGCTGACATCAAGCAGCGCACGCTTGACCAGCCCATTGAGCCCGCTGTTTACCTGCCTTACCTTCAGGATGAGACGAACCATGTCCTGTGGTCAATGGAACTCTACGTCCGTAGCGATGAGCCAAGCCAGCTGTTCAGCAGCGTTCGGGCAAAAATCCATGCGCTCTATCCCAATCAGCCGATTGAGCGAATGCGCACCATGGCTGACGTGGTCTCCCGGTCATTGGCCTCACGCACGTACAGCATGTCTCTGATTGTCGCATTTGCCGTGCTCGCCCTCTTCCTGGCTGGAATGGGAATTTACGGCGTAGTGTCATATGTGACCGCGCAACGCACCCATGAGTTCGGCATCCGTATGGCTCTGGGAGCGAATCGCAGTCACGTTCTGTGGGATGTAATCCAGTCGGCGGCGCAGCTCTCAGGTGTCGGCATCATTTGCGGCATTGCCCTTGCGCTCATGACCATGCGTACTTTGAAACAACTTCTGTTTGAAACCACGCCATTGGACTTCCTGAGCTTCGGCCTGTCGATCGCGGTCCTGGCCGCCATTGCACTCTGCGCAGCGCTTCATCCGGCCTGGAGGGCGGCCCACCTGGATCCCCGCACCGCATTGAATGAAGAGTAGGTAGGATTAACCAGGTCGTCATGATTAAGGCAAATTGGTAATTTGTAATCGGGCAATCTCAGACAGGAACGTCCATTTGCCCAAATAAATTACAAATTTCAAATTTACCCGATTTCAAATCGCGTTCAATTCAGCTTCATTGACACGCCACGATCGTCATTTGCTTTCGCCGTTGCGCTGGCGTCCAGATCATCCAACTGGATCTTCTTCAGCATCTGCCCGGAGAAGTCGAACAGCGTCGATCCCATGATGGCGTAGTTCCTCGTTTCTACCTGATGGCCGTCTTTGAAGATAAAAACTGTTGCTGGCGATTTGTCTTCCGCTGGCGCCGATTGTGCCGTGACCGCGTCTTCATCTCGCCGGCTCTTGCGTTCCGGCTTGCTCTCTGCCGCTGCCGTATCCCGCCGCGGACGCTCCCGTGAATCCATGAAGTGCTCGCCGTAACGGCTGTCGTCAGGATGGGCCAGGGCATCGCGCGCGCCCTGCAAATACGCGGCGCGAAGGTCGTCGTCACTGCGGTCTCCTGTGGTCTGCTGTGCCTGGGCTGCTTGCGCCGGGTCCTGCATGTCGGCTACCGGCACAGAAGGATCAGCCACGGAGGGATAAGCCCCGTCAGTGTAGTAGCTATAGAAAATCGGTACCGGTATGAATACCTGGTGGCGCAAATGCGGATTGCCAAAGCGCCGCAATGGCCCCTGCAGCCGGATATGGGAACGCAAAGGCGGGTTCACGCCAAAAGGGAGTTGCGTTGGCGATACCACGCTCGCCGGAACCCCGTGCTGGCGGCCGTCGGCCGTAGGCGAAGTGGCTAATGCCGGAACGCCGTGTTCCCGGCCGTCGGGGGTTGGCGATGTTACTGTGGCCGGAGCGCCGTGGCTGAAGAGCTGTGCCTGGGAAGATTGCAGGGCCAGCGCTGAAAACAGAACGAAGACGATTGCTCGCGACATTTGCCACCTGCCTGGACCCCGCCGGGGCCCCTGGGTTCCTTCCGCGTTACTTAAATGATAAACCTTCACCGGCCAGTATTCACGCCGAATTTTGTATCCAGGCGGCCAGCGCCAGTACGGTTAGAACGGTCCGCAGTAAGAAACATGCGGCCAAAATCAGGATCACTGGGCGCCGCGCCCGAGTCTCAAGAAAGTCCGCCGCCAGACCGCCAACAAAGATAAACACAAAACTCAGCCCTAAAGTTGCGTCCCATATCCGGATTGAAGGCGCCAGTGCAAAAAGAAATACCGCGATGAGCCCGGTGATCAGGGGAGAGGTGTTGCCAAAGTAGCGTGCCCGGGGCCAGCTTCCATACGCCGTCAACGCCGCAATGAACAGAAAAACCAGCACATAGCCGTCAGTCTCCGGGGAAAGCGCATAGCCAAGAGTGAGTAGCGAGTCCAGCGTTGGCCGGTGTGCGAAAAGCTCTTTCGCCCCTAAACCCGCATGCCCGGTAAGCCAGCTCACGGCCGCCCATACCGCACACCCGATCACAGAAGAGCTTCCCAGCACCAGCAGCACCTTCCTGCGGCATCCGGGCGCCAGATAGAGCATGTAGCCGAGCGCCAGCAGAACCAGCGTTATTGACCACCAGA
Source organism: Candidatus Angelobacter sp. (assembly GCA_035762225.1). Taxonomy (GTDB): domain Bacteria; phylum Acidobacteriota; class Terriglobia; order Terriglobales; family Acidobacteriaceae; genus Angelobacter. The sequence continues at coordinate 4,658 of DASTPO010000251.1, read as the reverse complement.
ACGTTGCCAGGGCAAAGCCAATGGAGAGCCCCAGTATCCCGATCCGCGGCACCCATTTCCTGGCAGGCGCGTATAGCGTGTGCGAAACTCCGATCGCGGTATAGATCAACCCCAGGCTGCTCCATGCCAGTATGATCTCCGGCCCAATGTTGCTGCTGATCTTGATGATTGCCGGCGACGTGCAATAGAGCCCCAGGGCCACGTAGCCTCCGGCGTCGTCAAACAGGCGTCGCGCCACCCACCACAGCGCCGCGCCCAGCCACACGCCAAAGATCACAAACGGAAGCCGCAGCAGCCATAGCCGCGGAATCGCCAAGGCGGCGCTCCATGAAGCCGGACCAAACTTCCGCACCACGGCGGTCATCCGCGCCGGCATCGCTGCAATCAGGACGGTCAGCGGTGATGCAGAGCTACCCGGGCTGTCCGAGGCTGGCGATAATCCAGACAGCATGTATTGATATTCCAGTTCGGTGATTTTGCGCGTCTTGGCCGACCAGAGACATTGCGCCAGAAACGCCAGCAGCATGAGTCCGGCAAACAACTGGGGTTTGCGTACCCGGAATTCTCTGAGGACCTGGTGCATGAATTCACATTTGTATCACGCTGCTCGCCCTGATCGCCCGCTTGTCCCAGCCGGTGATCCAAAGTATCTATCTCTTAGAGCATTCCAATAAGAGATCCGAGCCAATTACAAGGCAGCAATGCCGGCGCAGTCTCCGGTGCCATTGGAACTGACCTCAAGTTTTTGCCGCATCTGCCGATGTCATGTAAATGGAAGTGGACATTAGTTGCGCATCAGATAATCTCTCGATTCGGGTTCGGCGCACCCTCGATGACCTGGCCGTAATCCGGCATGATCTGCTGGCCATTTCCAAAGAATCCACAGCCGATGGCTCCGCGCAGAGTCTCGATCTCGAATTGGCCGGCGAACTCAAAAGCGTGGTCGATGCCATCCGCCTGCTGCTGTGGGCATACATCAAAGCGCTGGCCAGCAAATCCGGCCGTGATCCCGCTGAGGTGCTCAGCTGGTACAAAATGGACCTCGCGGTGGAGATGTTACGCAGCCTCCGCAATCGCAACGCTCAAACGCCGGACTCTGACTCCCGCTTCCAGCACCTGGTGAACCAGGCCCTGGAGACAGTCGCGCACAGTGGCGACCACCGCAACTCCTATTAGGACCTATCACTGCCTGGGTTTCTCGCCCATCTGATACAGTGCATCTAGAGTTGTGTTCTGGAGAGCCATGGCAATGGAAACCTCGCCCCGCGCGCCTGTTCATCCGGTGAAATTCCTGTTCTACAATGATCGCGGATTGCGCGCCGGCTGGCGCCTGCTGATCTTTCTTCTGATCGTGCTGGAGGTTCCTAACCTCGTCCTCTCCATCCTCAACCACATGGGAAAGCTTCCACCGGCGGGGCCGCCCCCCAGTTCCATACCTCCGTCGCAAATCATAAGCGCAATCGGTGTCTTCCTCTGGGTGTTGCTGGCTTCCTGGATTATGAGCCGCATTGAAAGGCGCCCGGTTGGATCGTATGGGCTGCCGCTGGTGCGAAACGCCGTCGGGCTTTTTTTCAAAGGCTATTTCTTCTGGGGATTTCTTCCGCTGGCCTTGCTGCTGCTCTTGTTCCGCGTTATCGGCGTCTTCTCTTTCGGCACAATCATCCTGCATGGAACGGAGATCGTGGCCTGGGCCGCCATATGGGGAGCGGTATTTCTGATGGCCGGTCTGGTGGAGGAGTTTGCCTTCCGCGGCTACGTGCTGCAGACACTGGCGGATGGAATCGGCTTCTGGCCGGCGGCCATCATTCTTGCGGTTGGCTTTGCCCGCGCGCATATGGGTAATCCGGGTGAAACCAAGGCCGGGATCCTTGGCACCTTTTTATTTGCCATCTTCGCCGCTCTCACTCTTCGGCGCACCGGCAATCTCTGGCTTGCCGTCGGCGCGCACGCCGGTTGGGATTGGGGACAGTCGTTTTTCTTCGGTGTCGCCGATAGCGGCTTACAGGTCCAGGGCCATCTTATGGAGCCTTCATTTCACGGTCCCGGATGGATCACCGGAGGCAGCGTAGGCCCGGAAGGAAGCGTGCTAACACTGATTCTCTGGGCAGCAATGACGGGATTGTTTCTCTTGCTGTACCGCTCGCGCGAACCAGCGCTGGTGATCACTTCCGATTCAAGACTCTAGCCTTGCTCGATCCTGGAGACATGGCAAGAGCGCACCATCCGAATTCGCCGCTCCTCGGTATTCGGTCTAAAGAGGTCTGGCGCGTAGCAGCAAATCAAATGTCCAGATTCTTTACGTCCAGTGCGTTTTCCTCGATGAATTTCCGTCGCGCCTCCACGTCTTCGCCCATCAGAGTGGTAAAGATCGTCTCGCAGGCCTCAATGTCCTCGGCGCGGACGGAGAGCAGCGTGCGCCGCTCCGGGTCCATCGTCGTCTGCCAGAGCTGCTCGGAACTCATCTCGCCCAGCCCTTTGTAGCGCTGCACGCTGTATTCCTTTTTGCCTTCAGCCAGAACGTAATCGAAGAGTTCCCGCGCGGAATGTTTCTCCACGCGCTCGGCTTCAATCTTCGTCCGGCGAATCGAGGTCTTCGACGACTTCTTCGCGGCTTTATCCAGGTCTTCCCGCTCGGCGTCGCTCAGGTCGGCGGCCGCGTCTTCTGTACCTTTCGCGGCCACTTCCACCACGAATGGCGGCTCCATGAAGGTTTCAATCTGCTTGAATTTGGCCGTCATCTGGCGATATTCAGGAGTTGAAGCCAGCGCCCAGTGGATGGGCCGCTCCGCGCCCTGGGAATCGGTAAACTTCACGCCCCACAGGTTGTGTTCCTCGTCAAAGTAACTGGCTACGTTTTTGAGCTGGTATTCCTTAGCCAGCTTATTGATTTCCTTTTCCAGCTTCTCAATCTTCTTCGGCGGGTTCTTCTTGTCGCCTTCGAAATCCGCGCGTTGTGAGATTCCCAGCCGTGGCAAAAGCTCGCTGATGCGCTCGTTGCGGATACGCTTGTCCACCTTGTCGAAGAACACCAGGTATTCATTGAGCGTAGTCATGAACTTGGCCAGCGCCGCGCCTTCCAGCTTGGCCGCGCCCTCGCCATACCGGACCACCATTCCCTCAGCCGCGCGCCGGACCATCACCCGCACAAATTCCCGGTCGTCTTTGATGTACTGCTGCGATTTTCCCTTCTTGATGCCGTAGAGCGGCGGTTGCGCAATGAACACGTTGCCGCGCTTGATCAGCTCGTTCATGTGGCGGAAGAAGAACGTGAGCAGCAGCGTGCGGATGTGCGATCCGTCCACGTCGGCGTCCGTCATCAGGATTACTTTGGCGTAACGCAGCTTGACCGGATCAAAATCGTCCTTGCCGATGCCCGTCCCCAGCGCCGTGATCATGGCGCGAATTTCTTCGTGGCTCAGCATCTTGTCATAGCGCGCCTTTTCCACGTTGAGGATCTTTCCCTTGAGTGGCAGGATCGCCTGGAAACGCCGGTCGCGGCCCTGCTTGGCCGTGCCGCCTGCGGATTCGCCCTCCACCAGAAACAGCTCGCAGCGGTTGGGATCGCGCTCGGAGCAATCCGCCAGCTTGCCCGGCAGGCCGCCGCCATCCAGCGCACCCTTGCGCCGCGTCAGATCGCGTGCTTTACGCGCTGCTTCACGCGCCCGTGCCGCTTCAATCGCCTTGTTGATGATCTTGCGCGCCACTGGCGGGTTCTGCTCGAAATACGCTCCCAGGCGCTCGTTCAAGAATGCCTGCACGGTGCCGGCGATATCGGAATTCAATTTGCCCTTGGTCTGGCCTTCAAACTGCGGCTGTGACAGCTTCACGCTTACCACCGCCACCAGACCTTCGCGAACATCGTCGCCGGTCAGGTTTTCCTTTACGTCTTTGAACAAGCCCAGCTGCTGGCCGGCGTAGTTGATGGTCCGCGTCAGCGACGTGCGGAAACCCGAAAGGTGTGTGCCGCCGTCCACGGTGTTGATGTTGTTGGCGAAGCTGAACACCGTCTCGGAATAGCCGTCGTTGTATTGCAGCGCGATTTCCATTGCCACGCCGTCGCGCTCGGCTTCCATGTAAATCGGCTTGTCATGGAGAACGCTTTTGCCGCGGTTCAAATGCTTAATGAACTCCGCTATCCCGCCGGAGTACTTGAACTGGAGTTTTTTTGCTTCGCCGGTCTTGGCGTCAGTCTGGCGCTCGTCTGTGAGCGTGATCTCCAGCCCCTTATTCAGGAAAGCGAGTTCTCGCAGCCGCTGCGCCAGCGTGTCAAAGTTGTATTCCGTCGCCGTGAAAATCTCTTTGTCCGGAAGGAAATGGATCTTTGTGCCGCGCTTTTTTGTCGTTCCGGTCTTTTTGAGCTTGGTCTGCGCGGCGCCTTTTGAGTATCCCTGCTCCCACACGTGACCGTCGCGCCAGATTTCCAGATCGAACTGATGGCTCAGCGCATTGACACAGGAAACGCCCACGCCGTGCAGGCCGCCGGAAACTTTATAGTTGGAGTTATCGAATTTGCCGCCGGCGTGCAACTTGGTCAACACCACCTGCGCCGCAGGTATCTTCTCGCCGTCAATCAGCATATCGTCCACGGGAATGCCGCGCCCGTCATCCACCACGGTGATGGAATTATCAATGTGGATCGTTACGTCAATCTGCGTGGC
>DASTPO010000250.1:0-13559 GCA_035762225.1 Candidatus Angelobacter sp. | reverse complement strand
GAAGTCCGCGGTCGACTGTAGGAACAATCACCGAGATATACGACTATTTACGCCTGCTGTATGCCTCTGTGGGCGTCCCGCATTGCCCGCGTTGCGGCAAGCCCATCAGCCGGCAGTCGGCTGACCAGATCGTCCAGCGCGTGATGCAGCTCAAGACCGACGACCGGGTCATGATCATGGCGCCCCTGGTGCGCGGGCGTAAAGGCGAATTCAAAGTGGAGCTGGCCAAGCTGGCGCAACACGGCTTTGTGCGTGCGCGTATCGACGGCGAACTCCGCCACCTGGATGAAGAACTGGACGAGATCCAACTCGATAAGCGCAAGAACCACACCATTGAGGTTGTGATTGACCGCCTGCTGGTCAAGCCCGGTATCGAAAAGCGGCTGGAGCAGTCCGTGGCCACCGCCATGAAACTTGGCAGCGGTCTGGTCCAGGTTGCGGTCGTGGGCGGAGAAGAACATCTCTATTCTGCGCGCATGGCCTGCCCTGACTGTGGCATCAACATTCCCTCACTGGAACCGCGTTCGTTTTCTTTCAACAGCGTGTATGGCGCTTGTCCGGAGTGCAACGGGCTGGGCAGTAAGTATGATTTCGACCCCGCGAAAATCATTGTCGATTGGTCCAAGCCTCTGCTGGATGGCGCGCTCGGTCCCGGCTCGGGCTCCAGTTATCTTCAGCGGATGGTGGACATCGTGGCTGCCGCTTTTAAACTCGATATGGCCACGCCGTTTGAGAAATTTCCCGCCAAAATACAGAACCTTCTGCTCTATGGTCCGGAAGAAAAAGACGCTCCGCGCCTGGGCTTCCGCGGCGTGCTCGGCTTTCTAAAGCAAAACCTGGAAGAGTCCACCTCCGAAAGCTATCGCGAATGGATGCTTGGCTATATGTCGGCCACTACATGCCCGGTATGCCGGGGCAAGCGGTTGCGCCCGGAGAGCGTGGGTGTAAAGGTAAACGGGCTTTCTATCTCCGACTTCACGGCGCTCGCGGTTTCGCGCGCAGTTGAGGTGGCGTCACGGATTCAGCTCAATGATCGCGAGGCCCTGGTTGCCGGCCGCGTGTTGCATGAGATCAGTGAGCGGTTGCAGTTCCTGAACGCGGTTGGACTCGGCTACATCTCGCTTGACCGGTCTGCCGCCACGCTTTCCGGCGGAGAGGGGCAGCGCATCCGGCTGGCCACCCAGATAGGTTCCAAGCTGCGCGGCGTCCTATATGTGCTCGACGAACCCTCCATCGGTCTCCATCACCGTGACAACAGCCGGCTCCTGCAGGCCCTTGAGGCCCTGCGTGACCTGGGCAACACCGTCCTGGTGGTGGAGCATGATGAAGAGACCATCCGGCGCGCCGATTACGTGATCGACCTTGGCCCCGGTGCGGGACTGCACGGAGGCGGCGTGGTGGCCTTTGGCACTCCGCAGGAAATCATGGTGCAGGCCGGCTCGCTTACCGGGCAGTATATTTCAGGCGCTAAAAACATTGCCGCGCGCTTTGAACCAAGGCCGGCCAACGGCAAGGCAATTTCCATTCTGGGTGCGCGCGCCAACAATCTTCGCAGCATTGACGTTGCGTTTCCCCTGGGCGTGATTACCGTGATCACCGGTGTTTCCGGGTCCGGCAAATCGACATTGGTGAATGACATTCTTTACAAGGCGCTGGCCAAGCAGCTCTATCGTTCCCGTGAAGAGCCCGGCGCGCATAAGGCAATCTCCGGCGCCGAGCATATTGACAAGGTGATCCGCATCGACCAATCGCCGATCGGCAGAACGCCGCGGTCCAACCCCGCCACCTACACGGGAGTCTTCACCAGTATCCGCGATCTCTACGCCATGCTCCCGGAATCGCGCGAGCGAGGCTACAAAGCGGGCCGGTTCTCCTTCAACGTGTCCGGTGGCCGCTGCGAGCATTGCCAGGGTGAAGGCGAGCGGCGCATTGAGATGAATTTCATGCCCGACGTCTACGTGCTATGCGAGGTTTGTGGCGGCAAACGCTACAACCACGAAACGCTGGCGGTAAAGTTCAAGGAAAAATCGATTGCCGATCTTCTGGAAACTTCGGTTTCAGACGCGCTGCCCATTCTGGAAGACATTCCGCAGATTCGGCAGAAGCTCCAGACCCTGGAAGACGTTGGGTTGGGCTACATCAAGCTGGGCCAGTCGGCCGTCACTCTTTCCGGCGGCGAGGCCCAGCGCATGAAGCTGGCCAAGGAGCTTTCCAAGCGCCAGACCGGCCGCACTATTTATCTTCTCGACGAGCCCACAACCGGCCTGCATTTTGAAGATGTCAACAAATTGCTGGAGGTGATTCACCGGCTCACCGATCTGGGGAACTCGGTAATCATCATCGAGCACAACCTCGATGTTATTCGCAACGCCGATTGGATCATCGATCTGGGCCCGGAGGGCGGGGAAGACGGCGGCCGCATTGTGGCCCAGGGGACGCCCGACCAGGTTTCTAAAATTAAGAAATCCTATACCGGGCAGGCTCTTGCGGATTATGCAAATCGTGTTCGTAACCAGATGACCAGCAAGGGTTTAACTTAACTTGTTCGGAATTCGTAACAAAAGCTCTTTCTCGGTTTGAGACAATCCGCCATCCAGTACATTGCTTTCAACCTTCTCCTTATACCTGGGCACAATCGAGGGGTAGCGACTTTGGCTTCCAATGCTTCAACGCTACCCCTTTAGTCTTTTCTCCAGAAATCCTTGAATGGTGTAAATTGCTCATGAGGCCATTCTCCTTCGTCTGTGCATTACATCGATCCCATTTCGCAGCCAGAGTTGCCGTCAGTCCCCCTGCCTGAAATTCCCCAGCCGATCGATGATGGCAAACATGCCGTAGTCGATCTTCTGGATGTGCTGTTGCTGGTGGTGGTGGCGGTCGTGGCGTATTTCTTTTGCGGCGGAGGAGCCGCGGCAATTTTTCTCTTCACGCACCGGGCACAGGGCGTTACCCCGGAGAACCTGGGTAAGGTGCTTGAGCACAACGTCGCCTTTCTGGTCTCCATCCAGTTGGTGGTCTACCTCGTGGTGGTGGGCTTCATGTCGTTGCTGGTTTGGGGACGCCATCACGCAACGCTGGGACGCGCGATCCGCTGGAACCTGCCTGGCCGGCGGCAGGCGGCCTATGCGCTTCTTCTGGGCGGCGGGATGGCCATTTTCTCCAATCTGGCAGAGGTTGTTCTTCATCGCTGGATACCCAAATCCCTTCCGATTGAGGAACTCTTCAGTGACCGCTCGTCGGCGCTGCTGCTGGCGGGCTTTGGCATACTGATCGCTCCGCTGGTGGAAGAGATTGCGTTCCGCGGTTTTCTTTATCCGGCAATCGCCCGCTGGAGCGGTGTGGTCCCGGCGGTTCTGTTTACCGGGGCCGCGTTTGCCATGTTGCACGGCGCACAGCTGGCATATTCATGGGCTCCCCTGCTGCCGATTTTCATCGTCGGTGTAGTGCTGACCATCACCCGTGCCGCCACCAAGTCGGTAGCCACATGTGTGATCGTGCATATGGCTTATAACTTCACGTTGCTGTTGTTCGGCTATATCGGCACCAACGGGTTCCGCCAGATGCAGGGCTGATGTTCCAATTCCGCAAAACCTGTTAACGTAAATCCACGGCCTATGACTCTTTCAGCGCGCGATCAACTCCTCAACTTGCTCGCCACCAATTCCTTCCGACTGGGTGAATTCACGCTTTCTTCCGGCGGCAAAAGCGACTATTACATTGATTGCCGCACCACCACGTTGCACGCCAGGGGCGCGGAACTTACGGGGCAGGTTTTTTTTGATCTGCTGCGGCGGGAGGGCTGGCAGGCCGAAGCCGTCGGCGGGTTGACCATGGGCGCTGATCCCATTGTGGTGGCGACCTCGGTCATCAGCTCGCAAGCCGGCGCGCCGATTCACGGATTTCTGGTCCGCAAAGCCGAGAAGGCCCACGGTATGGGCCGTCGCGTAGAAGGCTTTCAGCAAAAAGGCGCCGCGGTTGTGATTGTCGATGACGTTTGCACCACCGGCAGTTCGACCATTCAGGCGATTGAGGCCGCGCGCGAGTTTGGCTTCAACATAACAGGTGTTGCTTGTCTGGTAGAACGGCTGGAGGCAGGCGGCCGTCCCGCAGTGGAAAAGGCTGCTGCGCCCGCAAAGTTCATCTCGGTTTTCACATCGGACGACGTAAAGGCCGCGCACCTAAAGCTGCGGTAAACGCCCCACACGGGCTTTTGAGCCAGAGTGGGAATTCAACCTTGCGCAATTCTAGTGATCGGGCGCTCGACCTTATTTCCCAATCGTTCTGGCGGTTGCCACCGGCACCTGTTCCACAATCGTGATGCCAAAGCCTTCCAGGGCCGCGACTCGCTTGGGGTGATTGGTAAGCAGGCGTATGGAGCGGATGTTCAAGTCAGAAAGTATCTGCGCGCCCACGCCGATTTCTCGTTGCGTTTTTCTCTGGTGCGCCGGTGCCGACGTGCGTGCCTCGCGATGGAAAGCCAGCCGCTTATCGTCGTCCACGTTAAAGCCTTTCGAAGTCTGGTGCAGATAGATAAGCGCCCCCGTCCCCTCGCTGGCGATGTTTTCCAATGAGCGATCCAGCACCAGTTGGCAATCGCATAACGATCCGCCAAAAACGTCTCCGGCCAGGCAATGGGCGTGCATGCGCACCAGCACTGGCTTGTCAGAATGCTCTATGTCGCCTTTCACCAGCGCCACATGTGATTCGCCATCCAGTTGGTTTTCGAATGCGATCATGCGGAACTCGCCGTGGCGCGTCGGAATCATGGCTTCGCCCACGCGGACCACGTGGCTTTCATTCTGCATGCGATAGCGGATCAGGTCTGCCACCGTGACCATTTTCAGGCCGTGAAGCTTGCAGAATTCCAGCAGATCGGGCACGCGCGCCATGGTGCCGTCTTCATTCATGATCTCGCAGATCACGCCGGCGGGGATCAACCCCGCAAGTCGCGCCAGGTCCACTGAAGCTTCCGTCTGGCCGGCCCGCACCAGCACGCCGCCTTTGCGCGCACACAGCGGAAACACGTGTCCCGGACGCACCAGGTCTGCCGCACGGCTTGCAGGATCTATGGCTACCTGGATGGTCCGTGCGCGATCGTGCGCTGAAATGCCCGTGGTCACGCCTTCACGGGCCTCCACGCTTTCATAAAAAGCCGTGCCGTAAGGTGAGGTGTTTTCACGGGTCATCGGCCCGATGCGGAGATAGTCCAGACGCTCAGCCGTCATGGCCAGGCAGATCAACCCCCGGCCATATTTCGCCATAAAGTTGATGGCTTCCGGCGTAATCTTTTCCGCCGCCATCGTGAGATCGCCTTCATTCTCGCGATCCTCGTCGTCAATGACGACAATCATCCGCCCGGCGCGGATCTCCTCAATGGCCGTGGGGATATCGGTAAATGCGGTATTGGACGACATAGGGCGGAATCAACTCTGCTTAAATTCTAGCAAAGTTCACTCCGCCCGGCGCCGGGACCCTTGCCCCGGCAGGTTTTCCGTAAACGCCAACCCCTAGTGGGATAGCAGGCCGTAAACGTTCAGCGCATTGCCCGTGCCCACGTAGACCCGGCCATTGGCAATGGTTGGAGTTACAAACTTGACTGCCGGGCCTGCTGTATCGCGGCCGCCCGCAGCCTGTTTGCTGTTGTAAAGCTCGTTGCCGACATTGGCTGCATCGGAAGCATGAAGCACGGCGGGGCCCTTGGTGGACCAGGCGTCCGATTGAATTTCCCAGACGATTCCGCCAGTGGTTCCATTCGCGGAGATCGAAGGTGTTGCGCCATGATCGCCGAAAATGGTGGCAGCCGAACCCACCTGGGCCAGCATTCCATTGCTATATTGGAACGACTTCAAGACCGCTCCCTGCGAATGGAAGTACACCACTCCGTTGAAGAAAGCCGGCGCCGCGAAGATATTGTCAAACTGCGCGTTGCCGATGTTGGGAACGGTTTGCACCACGTTGTCACAAGAGGCCGGTGGGGTGGATGTGTTGCCGCATGCCGGATTCGTGGGTGGGTTGAACCCGCCCATGTGGTCACGGTCAACCACAAAAACGCGGCCGTCTTTGCCTCCGCCCACCACTTCGTGCGGATGAGCCGACGTGTTGTCGGGAAGCAGCATGGGCGCTCCGCTGCCCAGGTCCGCGTCATTACTTCGGAGAAATGCTTCGTTCGACGGCGTGAAGGAATCAAGCACAGAGAGGTCGGATGCCCGCAACTTCAAAAACGTATCATTGAAGCCGGGCGCGGGATCGCCGAAATCAACTCCGCTGATCACATATAGATTGCCCTGGCTATCGACAGCCGGAGCGCCGCCGCTCATCCACAGAGCGCCGCCGCCGCCATTCGGTGTGGTATTGAATTTGCTCACCTGCTTGAGCGAAACCGCGTCATAGCCCAAAAGCCATCCATGCGGGCAGCCGCCAAAAGCGATAAAGACCACGCCATTTACCAACGCCAATCCTGGGCGTTGCAGACAAGACGTTTCCAGCGTAATCGTGCCGCCAACATTGTCAAAGCCCGTGCCCGCAACCGTGGCGGTCACCTGTGCCGGGCCGCCGAATTTCTCTGAGCCGTCATGAAGGTCGAGTGCATGCAGCTTGAACACTCCGCCCTGCGTCTCCGCCACCACATATAAGGTGCTGCTGGCGGCGTCGATGACCGGCGTCCCTGTGATCCCCTTTTCTGGGGCCACGCCTTCCACCACGTTTGAGGGAGCCGCCGTTCCAAGACTGACCTGCCAAAACGGTTTTGCAACGGCGCCGGTAGCGTCAAATGCGAAAACGGAATCGTGCTCTGTCGCCACGTACACCACGTCATGCGTCGCGCCCGCAATCGTCAGTCCGGGAACCACTAGCGGCTGGGCATAAACCTGGCCATCCACCGTGTAGGAGAACACCTTGCCAAAGGTGGACGAATTCACGTTCGCCGGAGTGAGAATGGTTTCGCTTGCATTCAAACCACTGCGCTGGCTGTCATTGTGTGTGGTAAGCACGGATACTGAAGCGCCGGTTGCCGGCGTGGGTGTTGCCGTGGGTGGCGGATTACCAGAGCTGCTGCCGCCGACGCCGCCACAACCGGTGAGCAACGTCAGGCCGCCGAGCAGGAACAATACCGCTGGAGAAAACTTCGTCATTGATACCTCATCCCTCAACACCCGGCCAGAGCACAACCACGATGCTGAAAACTTTCTGTGGGTAACAAGCCTGCCAGGGGATGCCAGGGCATTGTTTCAGTAGATGTTGATGGTGGCTGGGTAGGGGGAGTTGCCACGGGAGCTGCTGCTCCAGACTTGTTATTTAAAAAGTAACCTTAACCCTTCGATAGCTTGCCGCGAAAGACTGCTTTTGTGCATTTTTCAAAGCCAGGGTTATCAGTCGAAAACGATCCCGCAGTACAGCCTGTCCCAGGAACATTGGCGGGCAGCCGGGTTAAGGCTTACAATCTCCTCTATGGCAAAGTCTTCGTCAGCGCCTTTTGAAGTTGGCTGCCCTTGCTGCAACGCAGTGTTGAAGGTCGATCCTGAGACCAAGGCGGTGATCTCGCATGTGGCAGCGGTGAAGCCCAAGATGTTCAACGATTTTGAGGCGGCCGCCAAAGCCATGCGCGAGCAGGAAGGCCGCAAGGAATCCATCTTCCGCCAGGCCGTGGATGCCCAGAAAAACAATGCCAGCCTGCTGGAAAAAAAATTCCAGGAAGCGGTCAAAAAGGCCAAAGAGACGCCCGACGAGGGCCGGCCCCTGCGCGACTTCGATCTCGACTAGCGGAGCGCTTTGCCTGCCCCGATCCTACTTCTCGGACACCGCGGCGCACGCGACTACGCGCCGGAAAATACCGTTGCCGCCTTCGATCTGGCGCTGGAACACGGGGTCGCCGGCTTTGAGTTTGATGTGCGCTGCACCCGCAGCAAGCAGACCATCATCTGCCATGACGGCAAGTTCAACCGCATGGTGGTGCGCCGTAGCACCATGGAACAGATCCACGCAAGATGCGCGGTGGATGCGAGGCCGCCCTGCCTGGAAGACGTGCTCGAGCTCTATTCCGCCAAAGCATTCCTGAATATCGAGGTGAAAGTGCGAGGCATGGAAGAGGTTGTGGTCCAGGCCCTGAGGCGCTTTCCGCCACAGCGCGGATATTTCATCTCTTCATTTCTGCCCAGCGTTGTCCACAAGCTGTATGCACTCGATCGATCGCTGGTTCTGGGAGCCATCTCGAAATCTTACTGGCATCTGCGGCGCTGGAAGGCGCTGCCCGTCAGCTACGTGGTCCCTCACTACAAACTGCTTACGCCCAAGCTGATCAAAGAGCTGCACGACGCCGGAAAAACCGTGATTACATGGACTGTCAACGATCCCACGGTAATGGAGCAGGCCGCAGCATTGGGAGTGGATGGAATCATTTCTGACGATACAAAACTGCTGGTGGAGACGCTCGGCGGGAAGATGCATCGGACGATGCCTTAGGATTGTGGCGACGCGCGCCGAATGCCGCCATGCAACGTATCAAATTTCCCGCGGACGGTCGAACCGCCGAAACAAAAAAATCCCTCCTGCCGGGCCGGGCAGGAGGGGGCAATCACCTCAATGCAAGCAGCTAAGCAGCAGGCTCAATTGCAGCTTCAGCTTCCCGCTCAATGAATTGTTCGTTCTCCGTCGATCCCTCAAGTGCGGTGGTGGAGGATTTGCCGTTGGCAATGGTCTGCGCCACCTCGTCAAAGTATCCAGTGCCTACAAACCGCTGGTGCCGGACCGCCGTGTAGCCTTTTTCGGCGCATCGGAACTCGCGCTCCTGGAGCCGTGAATAAGCAGTCATGCCTTCGCGGGCATAGCCATGGGCCAGCTCAAACATGCTGTAATTCAGTGCGTGGAAGCCCGCCAGCGTTACAAACTGGAACTTGTAGCCCATAGCCGCCAGCTCATTCTGGAATTTCGCGATCGTGGCGTCGTCGAGTTTCTTTTTCCAGTGGAACGAAGGTGAGCAGTTGTACGCCAGCAGCTTGCCGGGGAACTTCTCATGGATCGCTTCGGCAAAACGCCGTGCTTCCTCAATGTTCGGCTCTGATGTTTCGCACCACACCATGTCGGCATAGGGAGCGTAGATCAGTCCGCGCGCAATCGCCGCATCAATGCCGCCCTTGAAGCCGAGGAATCCGTCTGGGGTGCGCTCTCCGGTCAGGAATTCCACATCGCGGATGTCGCTGTCTGAAGTCAGCAGCTTGGCGCCATTGGCATCTGTGCGCGCAATCAGGATTGTCGGAACTCCCATGATGTCCGCCGCCAGGCGCGCGGCTATCAGCTTTTGTACAAACTCCTGCGCCGGTACCAGAACTTTGCCGCCCATATGGCCGCATTTCTTTGCGGAGGCCAGCTGGTCTTCAAAATGGACCGCGGCCGCGCCCGCCTCGATCATGGATTTCATCAACTCAAACGCGTTCAGGGAGCCGCCAAAACCCGCTTCGGCGTCAGCCACGATCGGCGCGAACCAGTACATGCCGTTTTTCCCTTCGGCGTGGTGCATCTGGTCGGCGCGCAGGAAGGCGTTGTTAATCTCTTTCACCACGTTGGGCACGCTGTTGCACGGATACAGGCTCTGGTCCGGGTACATCTGTCCGGCGAGATTGGCGTCGCCCGCCACCTGCCATCCGCTCAGGTAGATGGCCTTCAGTCCCGCCAGCACCTGCTGCACTGCCTGGTTGCCCGTCAGGGCGCCCAGCGCCTTGACGAAAGGCTCCGTGTGGAGCATGTCCCACAAGCGCTCCGAGCCCAGGCACGCCAGCGTGTGCTCGATTTGAATGGTGCCCCGCAGCCGCATTACATCTTTGGCTGTGTAGGTCCGCTCGATGCCGCTCCACCGCGGGTCCTGAATCCAGCTGTCCTGTAAACGTTGTTCGTGAGTCTGTCGCACTATGATTGCCTCCTGCCTTCTTTATCGACGCGAGCCGTATTTATTTGCGGGTCAAATCCTTCCCGTCCGCGAAATCATTAGATGCCTGAGTTTCTGGCGGTGCAACCTGGCTCGTCCGATTCGGACGAGTTGGACAAAGGGGAAAAACCTGGCCGTTAAACGGTGAGGTTGTTGGCAACGCCGGCAGCGGGGCCGGGAAGGGCGGCGCCGATGACTCGCTCAATGGCCAGGAACAGAGCGTTCTTTTCGATGGGCTTGGAAATGTAGTCGTCCATGCCGGCTTCAAGGCAACGTTGCTGATAGCCGGTAATCGCATGCGCCGTCAGAGCAATCACGGGAAGATGGCCTCCGGTAGTCTGTTCCTGGCGGCGGAGTTCCGCGACGGCTTGCAAGCCATCCATTACCGGCATCTGTACATCCATCAGCACTAAATCGAAGGCCTCGTCTGCAATCGCATCCAAAGCAGCCTTGCCGTCGCCTACCACTTTCACGCTGAAGCCGCGCCGTTCGAGAAGCCGGCGGGCCAGGGCCTGATTGACCGCATTATCTTCCGCCAGCAAAACATGCAGCCGTTTGTTGCTTTCCTGCAGTGAGTACCGCGTTAAGAGTTCGGGCGGGCCATCGTGTTGCTGTTGCTGCTGCAGGGCTTTCCATATGGATTGCAACAGCTCGGGTTGGCCGATCGGCTTGATGAAATAGGCGGCAATTCCCAGCTCCCGGCATCTTGCTGCGTCGCCGGGGTATCCCGCCGATGTAAGCATCATCACCGTCAGGTCGCTGGTCCCCGGAAGCAGGTTGACCTCTTCCGCCGTCTTAAACCCGTCTTTGACCGGCATGTGGCGGTCAAGCAGGATTAGCTGGAAGGGATGTCCCAGGTTGTTGGCAAGTTTTACGGCTTCAACGGCGGTTACTCCGCTCTCGACTGTTGTAGCCTGCATCCCCCAGCGTCCAAGCGTCCGCTTCAGCACTTCCCGATTGGTGAAGTTGTCATCCACAATGAGCACGCGAAGGCCGCGCAGTTTTTCCGGGTCCATCGCTTCCAGGTGTTGCGGCGGGACCTCATTTACCTGGAGTCGTACGGTGAAGTGAAAGGTGCTGCCCTGACCGACCTGGCTTTCCAGCCAGATGCGGCCGTACATCTTCTCCACCAGCTTGGTGCAGATGGCAAGGCCAAGCCCGGTGCCGCCGTATTTGCGGGTGGTAGATCCGTCTGCCTGGGAAAACGCCTGAAACACCTTTTCCTGCTTATCTGCGGCAATGCCGATACCTGTATCACGAACGGCAAAATGCAGGAGCACTTCAGCCGGTCCGTCGCTCTCTTCTTCCACCGTGACCACAACCTCGCCCTCATCCGTGAACTTGATGGCATTGCCCACCAGGTTGGTAAGTACCTGGCGCAGACGCCCGGGATCTCCAATCAATGAGTCCGTGATGGTCGGGCTGACGTCATAAACCAGCTCCAGCCCTTTCTGGTGTGCGCGGAAGCTCACTGCCTTCATGGTTTGTGCAAGGCTTTCCCGCAAGCTGAAGGGGATGGCCTCGATCTCCAACTTTCCCGCTTCAATTTTGGAGAAATCGAGAATGTCATTGATGATCGAAAGCAACGATTCGGCCGAAGACTTTACCAGTTGCAGGCTCTCGCGCTGGTCGTCGTCCAGGTCAGTTTCCAGCACCAGGTCGGTCATCCCCAGAATTCCATTCATGGGTGTACGGATCTCATGGCTCATGGTGGCCAGAAATTCGCTCTTCGCCTGGTTGGCTGCTTCCGAGGCCTGCCGCGCGCGTTCCAGTTCTGCTTCAATCCGCTTGCGATCGGAGATGTCAATGAGGGTTCCTTCTATTGCCGGTCCCACGTCATCATGACCTTCCACCAGCACGGCATTCTCCAGCACCCACACCGGGCTGCCATCGCGCCGCCTGAAACAGCATTCCAGGTTGGTGACGATCTTTTCCTTCTTGATGGTCTCAACCATGGCCTCTCTGCTTTCGGGCAGAAAATATTGGTCCTGGCAGGTGGCCTTTAAATTTTCCTGGACCGAGGAATAGCCAAAAATCTTTGCGCACGCTTCGTTGACTTCCAGAATGGAACCATCCAGTCTCGTGCGGAAGACGCCTGCGGGAGTTCGCTCGAACAGCAGCCGATAGCGCTTCTCGCTGGACTCCAATTCCATGGCTTGCGCGGAAAAACGCTGGTCAACCAGGGATGTAATGACCGCGGACAAGAGCACGACAAGCGTTACGGTCACAATCCCGGCCGCGCCCAGCGACGATATGCTGGTGGCATGGCTCTCGTCGGGAACCACGGACGAGTACGTGTAAGTAACCGCCGCCATGCCGGTGTAATGCATGGCCGCCGTGGCGATACCCATCACCATCGCGCTGCCGCTCTTTCGCCAGGAGATTCCGTTGGTGTTTCGACCAAAGCGAAACACCAGCGCCAGGGCCACCAGCGAAACCAGGATTGCGATCAGGATTGAAAGCGCAACCATGCCGGGATGAAAGTCGCAGCCTGCCTGCAACCTCATGGCAGCCATGCCCGTGTAATGCATGGTGGCGATGCCGATTCCCATCACCGCTGCGCCGGACAATGCCCGGGCCGCAGTCAAGCGGTTTGCGCTGACTGTGAACAGCGCTATAACGGAAGCAAAGATGGCGGCTAGCAATGACAGCACCACCATGGGGACGTGATAAGAAACCTGCACGGGAAGGTGGAATGCCAGCATTCCGATGTAATGCATTGACCAGATGCCCAGGCCCATGGCCGTGGCGCCGCCGGTCAGCCATACCAGACGCGCACGGTCCCTGGCTGCGGCGATTCTTCCTGCCATGTCCAGTGCTGTATAGGACGCGCCTATAGATATAAGGACTGACAGCGCCACCAGCCGATAGTCGTACCAGCTTTGCAATGTCGCTACCGAATGGTCCACAGACACACCTCGATTTCAGGCAGAGTTCAAAATATGTCATCGGCATTCCCTTGATGTTCTTTAATCCGCACGGACCGCCGCTCGGCTTATCGCTGCGCCTTGCTCCCTTACTGCTCTCCCGCTATGATCCCCACTGTGGTGAACTCCGCGCGCGGTAAAAAGGCGGCTGAAATTCCTGTCCAGCTTCTTCGCGATCTGAAGAACAATCTGGTGGCCCGCCAGGTGTCCGCCGGGATCGAGCTTCTGGATGCGCACCAGCATCTGTTCTCCTCACTCGATCCCCTGCAGCCAAATGCGGCTGCATTGGTCGGTTACGTTGCGCAATGGGTGGATGTCGGATACGGAGCGCCGGAACTGCTGGAACAACTGCTCGCGCGCTTTCCCAGGGAGATTCGTGGGCGTCTCCGCGTGACGGATTACCTTCAGCTCCGGATGGCCGAGGGCCTGCTTGCTCTCTTGCGCGACCACCCCGACGACGCTCTTCACCAGTTCGATCTGGTGCTTTCCATGCAGGAGGAGATTGAGGACAAGGAACTGGTTGCCATCGTTCATTTCTGGAATGCTCGCTGTCATCGCAAAAAGGGCGAGTACGATGAAGCGCTCCGGCGCGCCGGCGTGGGCCGTGAGCTAGCTCAGTCACTGGAATTTCACAAGATGGCCGCCGTCATGCTGGTGCTGGAAAGCTGGCTTCTCTTTCAAAAGGGCAGATACAGGGACGCCGGGCGGATACTCGA
>DASTPO010000249.1:0-5202 GCA_035762225.1 Candidatus Angelobacter sp. | reverse complement strand
GGGCGACCAGACCGGGCATCACGGGCTGGAGCACCATGAATCCAGTGACAATGGCGCCGCGGAGGACATGTTCAGCAGCACCGGCGCCCACGACCTGGAAGCTGATCTGCTGCCGCACGAGTTTGTGCACTCCTGGAACGGTAAGTATCGCCGCCCGGCGGGATTGGCCACGCCGAACTATCAGCTGCCCATGCACGGAGACCTGCTCTGGGTTTATGAAGGTCTCACCGACTATCTGGGCAACATTCTTGCCGCGCGCACCGGCCTGCGCTCGCCTGACCAGTTCCGTGAAAACCTGGCCTACACCGCGGCCATGCTGGACCATCGCGCGGGCCGCACGTGGCGTCCGCTGCAGGATACCGCCACCAGCGTGCAGAGCTTATATGCCTCCGCCACCGAGTGGACCAACTGGCGCCGCTCCGCCGACTACTATCCTGAAGGCTACCTGCTCTGGCTGGAAGTGGATACGCTGATACGCCAGAAGACAAACGGACAGAAATCCCTGAATGACTTTTGCCATCTTTTTCATGGCGGGCAGAGCGGCCCGCCTGCGGTCGTTACCTACAAATTTGAAGACGTGGTTGCCGGGCTGAATCAAATAGCTCCCAATGACTGGGCCAAATTCCTGCGCGACCGTCTCGATTCGAAATCCCCGCACGCTCCCATCGGCGGCATCACCGGCGGCGGATGGCAGCTCATTTATAACGACCAGAAAAACGCCACCATGGACGCTCGCGAAAAGAGCAGCAACAACATTGACTTGAGTTTCTCCCTGGGCTTTATCGCCAGCAAAGACGGCGACCTGCGCGACGTTATTCCCGGCTCTCCGGCTTACGCTGCCGGGCTGGGACCGGGCATGAAGGTGATTGCCGTCAACGGCCGCAAGTGGTCAAAAGATATTATCCGCACAGCCCTGGCGGGCGGCCTGCATAACCAGCAACCCCTCTCGATCCTTGCGGAGAATGGCGAATACATCACCACCTACCAGGTGAATTATCACGAAGGGGAGCGCTATCCCCATCTGGTGCGCAGTCAGGGCCAGCCGAACCTGCTGGATGAAATTATCAAGCCGCAGGCTGGACAATAACCTCAAGCCCGGGTTTGTGAGACCGCGGCGGTGCGTTCGAGCTTGTCCCAGGCAAAGGGCTTGCCGTCAATGGCGCGCTTGATGGTTCTCACCAGCACCGCCGAGAACAACTGCCGGTACGAGAAGCGCTGCAGCCACAGGTGCAGAAGCAGCTGTGGATCTTCTCCCGTGCCTTCCACGCGCCGTTCCAGCAGAAACGCCAGTGACGAGGCTACAAAGTCGATGGCGAGGAAAATCACAAAGTAGAACGCCAGCCGCTCAAAGCTGGTGGGATCGGCGCTTTCCGGATGGAAATACCTGGTCACCAGAAACTCCAGGGTCCCAAACAGGAACATGATGTCGATGAACGGAGAAAACAACGGTAACAAGATTTGGAAAATGATGATGTTGGGTAACGCGATCCAGCCCAGCCGGCTCCGCTTGCGGATGGCCGCTCCGTGCTTCCACACCGCCTGCAGGATTCCGAATGACCAGCGGAAGCGCTGCCGCATCAGGCCGCGCGCATTGGTGGGGGCCTCAGTGAACGCCAGCGCCCGGTCTTCATTCACCACGCGCCAGCCGTTCTCCAGCAGTGACATCGTAAGATCGGCGTCTTCCGCCACCGTATCGGTATGGTAGCCGCCCGCCTGGCGCACCGCAGCCACGCGCCACGCTCCAATCGCGCCCGGCACCACACTCACCGCGCCGAATACATTCAGCGCGCGCCGTTCAAAGTTCTGGCTGGTGATATATTCCAGCGCCTGCCAGCGCGTCCATAAATTAACGCGGTTGCCCACCTTGGCATTGCCGGCCACGGCGCCCACCGTGGGATCGGCGAAGTGCGGCACCAGAATCGATATGGCTGTGGGTGCGATGATGGTGTCAGCGTCAATGCCCACATAGATTTCGTCATCCGTGTGCTTCAGCGATTCGTTGAGCGCGCTGGCTTTGCCCGCGTTGGGCTTGGTCAGCAGCAACACCCGGCCACCGGCAATTTCCTGTTTGAATTTTTCCCGGACCACCGCCGAGGTGGAGTCGGATGATCCGTCGTCAGCCACAATGGTCCGCAGGCGCGGGTAGTCTGATGCCAGCGCCGCCCGCACCGTATGCTCGATCACCTTTTCCTCGTTGAACGCCGGAATGATGATGGTGACCAGGGGTTTGTAATTGGGTCCGCCCACCGCCGCCGGTTTGCGCAAGCGGTCAAATGTCGCCAATGCTCCGATGCACAGCAGCCGTGTGCTCATCAGCACGTCGCCGATGAAGAACACCAGCACCACAAATTCCCGCAGCCAGGCCACGGCGGTGAAAACAAATCCCTGGAGGCGGGCGGCAAACACCTCATTGGCCGGCAGCTGCGGCATAACGTCCGCGCGCTTCTTGCCCAGCAGCTCTTCCACGCTCACGATCTTGAAGCCGCGCTGCCTCAGCCCTTCAATGATCTGCGGCAATGCCGCGATGGTCGCGCTGCGATCGCCGCCGCCATCGTGCAGCAGAATGATGTTGCCGCAATACAACGGTGGCCTCACTTCACATCCCTTCGTCGCTGCCTGGCCTGCCTGCGCCATCACGGCTTGCACAATCGCGTCCGCGGTCTCGCCCTTGCGCCAGTCATTCGGATCAATCTTTGACCCCACCGTTATGTAGCCTTCGTCCTGCACCAGCTCGAGCGGGCGCACCTGGTCCGCCACGTCCGGCTCCTGGTCAATGGAATAGGGCGGCCGGAAGTATTGCGGCTTCACTCCCATGGTGCTGGCAAAAAGCTTTTCCGTCAGCTGCAACTCCACCCGCTTCATGTACCACTGGGAAACGTCGCTGATATCCGGATGGGTAAAGGTGTGGTTGCCGATGGCATGGCCTTCGTCATAGATGCGGCGCGCCAGCGCGGGGAATTTTTGCGTCTGCAGGCCGATCAGAAAAAATGTTGCGCTGGCATTCTCGCGCTTCAGTATGTCCAGGATTTTTGGCGTGTACAGCGGATCAGGACCATCGTCAAAGGTAATGGCAACCTGTTTGTCTTTCCAGCCATATTGGCGGATCTCGTAGGGCTCGGGCAGGACCGTCATTTTTTCTGACGTTATCAGCTTGCTGTCAGGGTCCAGCGTGACCTGGCGCTCGCCCGGGCTGGGCCGGTGCTGAATCACCAGAATTTCTCCATAGCCCTCGCGATCAACGTCCTCGCCGGATGCGACCGGAGTAAGCTTGCTCTCCGCTCCGTTCTCATTCGGATTGTCCCATATCTTCCACAACGAACGGTCTTCCGAGCCGAGCCGCCACAGGGCAAAGGTGCGAATCCCGAAATTGCGCGCGGAACGCATCTGGTTGAGCGCCGTAACCGCATCCAGATACCAGACTTCATGGCGCACGCCGTTTTCTTCTTCGTAGGCGAAGTGCGGGTTCAGCGAATCCGGGTCCAGATCAATCTCTGAGCCGGACTCCCGCGCGTGCAGCCAAGCCTCCTGCACGTTGTTGGTATCAACATTCACGATCTTGTGGGTTTTCGGCGCGATGCCCCAGTCATAGCCGTAGCTGCCAATGGCGCAGATGAGCTTGGTCTTGGGAATGTCCTTCAGCGCCTGTTTCAGGTTTGAGGAAAACCAGTCCTGCGCGGCCACCGGCCCAGCCGAACTCGTGGTCTGGTGCTGGTCATAGTTCATCACCACCAGTCCATCGGAGGCAGCGGCCAGGCGAACGTAATCGTAGTCTCTATCGGATACTGGAACGTTCACGTACAGGCGCAACCCGCGCGCATGCAGATCGCTGCCCAGTTCCTGCACCAGGGAGAGAAATCCCGGCTGCGCCTTGATCGGAATCTCTTCAAGGTCCAGCGCCGCGCCTTTGAAATGATCGCTGGCCAGGAACAACAGCAACTGCGAGCGGAAATTCTGCCGCGCTTCCGGATCGTTCAGGAATTCGCCGACATTGGTCAGCCATTGCTTGCTCACCGGCTCAAAGTTGTTGATCAGGGGGAAGACTTCAACCTCGGCTTTTTCCGCGCGCAGGAACGGCATCACCCGATCGTCAGTGGAATGCACCGCGCCGTTCTCCACCGGTCGAAAAGGATGGTTCTCACTGTCAAAGCCCTGCAGATTCCCGTCCGGCGTGAGCACGTGCAGCCACTCGGGAAAAAGAATATCGATCTGGGGGTAATACTCCTTGAGCGAAACAAAGCTGGCCGCGTCCCAGGTGACGTAGTAGGCGGCGCGGATGCCTTCATCGGTATTCAGCACCACCTGCGATGTGGGCGATTTCGTTTTGCGGTGCGTTCCCCTGGCGCTGGGCCGCTTGCGGTGCTCCCGCTCCTTGAGCGTGCGCAACGTGCGCTTCTGCTGGTCCGGCATCAGGACGTGCGGCAGCGGGTCAGCCTGCACAAACACGGTGAGGATGAAAAAAAGCACCAACCCGCTGATAATGGCCCCCAGCACGCTGAAGAGAACGCGCAAGCGAACCCACCGCTTCCGTTGCGGATCATAGAAAATTGATTTGGCCATCGTGGAATCTGTACCAGCTATCGTAAGCGGCATGCAACAACAAGGTCAATCAATACCGGCGGCGCGCGTTTCCAGTTGAACCGTGATTGACCAAGCCTTTACACTTGCGGCTCCTGCTTCATGAAACCACTACTTGATTTGTTGCGGCGGAACTGGCTGTTCTTCCTGCTGGCCACCATCGCCGCGCTGGGGCTGAGGCTCCTCTTTGTTTTTCGCTTTCCCCACATCGCCGGCGATAGCTGGATTTACGGCGACATTGCGCTCAACTGGCTGAATCATGGCGCTTATGCCCTGAACGATGGCGGTGTGCTGCGTCCCACATTGATTCGCCTGCCCGGCTATCCTGGCTTCCTCGCCGCGATGTTCGCGGTCTTCGGCCATGAGCACTACCGCGCCGTAATGATCGCGCAGGCGCTCATCGACACCAATACCTGCCTGGTGATTGCCGCGCTCGCGCAGGTCTTGATGAATGACCGCGCAGCCAGGGCCGCCTATGTGCTGGCTGCGCTCTGTCCGTTTACTGCCATGTACACGGCCGCGCCGCTCTCTGAGACGCTGGCCATCTGCTGCGTCGCCCACGCGTTGTTTTATGGCGTACGCGGTTTGAAAGCTCTTGAACTTGGTGAGCAACGAATATCGCTCTGG
>DASTPO010000248.1:0-5579 GCA_035762225.1 Candidatus Angelobacter sp. | reverse complement strand
TTCTGGAGCCCGGAGAAACTTCTTATCGTGCAGCAGATGTGATTGGAAGGCTCCTGTCGGAGACTTCCGCAGATGTCCTCTCGCCGCTGATTCCGCAAATGGTCGGCGATATTTGATTTAGTGCTGAGCTCCAACCCGCTCCAGTGGCTGGGAAAGCTGATTTGAGTTACGTGCTCCTGTTGCGGAAGGCTCGGCGCCCAAGCCGGCCTCGCGCCTTTTTCTCAAATCGGGCAATGCGTCTCTTGCCTTCACGACTGCCTACAGGCCTTTCAAAGCCTGCTCCAAATCTGCAATCAAGTCGTCAGGATGTTCCAGGCCTATCGACAGGCGGAGCAGGTTGGCAGGGCTGCGCGTGGCGGCGCCTTCGACCGAGGCGCGGTGCTCGACGAGGCTGTGGGTGCTGCCCAGGCTGGTGGCATGGGAAAAGAGTTTCAGTCTCGAGACCAGCTTGAAAGCTTCAGCCTGTCCGCCGCGGACCTGGATGGACATCATGCCGCCAAAGCCGGACATCTGCGCGGCGGCAATCTTGTGCCCGGGATGACTCGCGAGGCCGGGATAGTGGACGGCTTCAATCTTCGGTTGCCGGGCCAGATAATCAGCCACGCGATGGGCGTTTTCCGTGTGGGCGCGCACACGATAAGGGAAGGTCTGCATCCCGCGCAGGGTGAGCCAGCACTCAAAGGGCGAAGGAATGCTGCCGCCTTCGCGCTGCAGGTTGTGGACTTTCTCAAAAAAGGCGTTGTTCTCGCGAAAGACGAGCGCGCCGGCCATCACGTCACTGTGGCCGGAGAGATATTTGGTGACGGAGTGCATGACTATGTCGACGCCCAGTTGCAGAGGCTGCTGGAAGAGCGGCGTGGCCCAGGTGTTGTCACAGGCGACCATGGCGCCGGATTTTCTGGCCAGCGCGACGATGGCCCGGAGGTCGGTGACGTTGAGCAGCGGGTTGGAGGGCGTCTCTGTCCATATAAGGCACGTGGCGGGAGTGATGGCGCGCTCGACGGCCGCGAGATCCTGCATATTGACGAGCGTATGCTTCAGCCCCCAGTTGGCCATGACGGTGCGAAGCAGGGTGGGCGTGCCGTAATAGGCATCTTCCGCGGCGATGACGTGATCTCCGGGAGCCAGCGACTGAAAGACGGCGAGGGTGGCCGCGCTGCCGGAGGAAAAAGCCAACGCTACGGCGCCTTCTTCGAGCGAAGCCAGGGCGTGCTCAAGGCTGTCACGGTTGGGATTGTTGGGGCGACTATAGAGATATCCGCCGGGCACGGTGCCGTCTTCCGCCTTGTGGAAGGTGGTGGATTGATGGATGGCGGGGACGACGTCGCGTGAGCCGCCTTCAGGTTTGCGTCCGGCATGGACGGCGCGAGTTTCGATCTTCATCTTGGGTAGCTTATAACAAGTTCTTTGGCTTCGCTCCAAAGGGCTTTTGCGGCGCGTTCAGTGGAAGAGAGCTTTGGGGTTGCAGGGGCTAAAGCCCGGTGCAATGCAAGCACGTTACGGCACGGATAAATCCGTGCCCTGATACCTACAGCGGCTGAAGCCGAAGGCAAGGCCGCAGTCTAAAGCCTGGAAAAGGAGCGGCCGTCGCGTGGAAGACCGAAAGCGGGCGATGTTCAGTGGAAGAGAGCATCGGGGTTGCAGGGGCTAAAGCCCAGTACAAATGCAGGCACTTTACGGCACGGATAAATCCGTGCCCTGATACCTGCAGCGGCTGAAGCCGAAGGCAAGGCCGCAGTCTAAAGCTTGGAAAAGGAGCGGCCGTCGCGGGCGACGAGAGTGGAGAAGGAGCGGCCGTCGCGTGGAAAGCCGGAGGAGGGCGGGCGACGAGGCTGGAGAAGGGTTTTCAACAGAAAGCCACGTTTTGCACAGCTAGCGGGCACGGGCGATCTTCGCGCACAATAGTAATGACGCAAACTCCATGACCATCCCCGGCGAGTTCAAAGAAACGGTGCGCGCCAAGGCGGACATTGTCCGTGTGGTGGGCGACTACGTGAAGCTGAAGAAGTCGGGGGCACAGAATTACAGCGGGCTGTGCCCGTTCCACAGCGAAAAGACACCTTCGTTTTCGGTACACGCGTCGCGGCAATTCTTCCACTGCTTTGGCTGCGGCAAGTCAGGCGACGTGTTCAAGTTTATCCAGGAAAAAGAGCAGGTCAGCTTTCCGGAAGCGCTGCGGATGCTGGCGGAGAAGCTGGGCATCGCGATGCCCAAGACGCAGTACAGCTCAGAGTTTGAGGCGGAAGACGCGCGGCAGCGCGGACAGCTGATCGATGTACACGAGCGGGCGTGCAAGTTCTTTGAAGAGCAGCTGCGCCGGCCCGAGGGCGCACATGCGCGCGAATACCTGGCCGGCCGTGGGCTGAAGGAAGAAACGATCCGGGCGTTCCGCATTGGCTATGCGCCGGATTCAGGATTCACGCTGAAAGACCGGTTGAAGGCCGACTTCAATGACGAGCTGATGCGAGCGTCAGGGCTGTTTTCATGGAAAGAAGGCGCGGAGGCCAATATGTATTCGCGCTTCCGCAATCGCATCATGTTTCCCATTGCCAATGAAAACGGCAAGGTGATTGCCTTTACCGGGCGCACTCTGGCGACCGACGAGAAGGCTGGACCGAAATATATGAACTCGCCGGAGACGCCGATCTATTCCAAAGGGCGGGTGCTGTACAACCTGGACCGCGCGAAAGAGGCGATCAGGAAATTTGAGTACACCATTATTGTTGAAGGGCAGATGGACTGCATTGCCGTTTATTCAGCCGGGTTCAACAACGTGGTGGCGAGTTCAGGCACGGCGTTTTCCGAGACCCAGGTAAAGCTGCTGGGACGCTTCAGCAACGCGGAGAAGAAGCAGATTGTGGTGAACTTTGATCCGGACACGGCGGGCGCCGCGGCCACGGACCGCTCACTGGCGATGCTGGTGGAAGAAGAATTTGATGTGAAGATCCTGCGGCTGGAGGCGGGTTTTGATCCGGACCTGTTTATCCGCCGCAATGGCGCGGAGGCGTACGCCAAGGCGTTGAAGGGCGCGCCACGATACTTCGATTACCTGGTGGACAGGGCGATGCATCAGTTTCCGGTGAAGACGCCGGAAGGGAAGAAGAACGCGGTGAATTATCTGCTGCCGCATATCCATCGCGTGCCCAGCAGGATTGTGCGTGACGATCTGGCCAACAATATTGCGCAGAAGCTGGGAATCGATTCGGCGGTGCTGCGGCATGAGTTCAAGGCGGCGGCGGTGAACCGCGCGTCGACGGGGGTGCGGGTGGCGGCGGGAGGAGAATTTACGCCGTCAGAACGGGTACTGGTGCGGGCAGCGTCGTCAACCATGGCGGAGGAGTCGGAGTTGCGGCAGATGGCGGTGCGCGCGCTGACGGATGAACGGCTGCATGAAGGGCTTTCGACGGAGCAGTTGTTGCAGGCGATCGCGGAGAACGCGCTGGCGGCGGAACGAAACGAAGGCGTGGATGATCCCATGGCGCTGCCGCTGAGCGATGCTGACCGGCAAAAACTGGCGCGGATTGTGATGAATGAAGATGATCCGCTCACGCTGGATTTATTGCAGGGAGCGCTGGAGGCGTTGCGACATCGGGCGCGGATCAGCCAGCGGGAAGGCGAGATCAAGCGAGGCATTGTGGAGGCGGAGAGGAGAAATGACGTCGCGGCACTGCTGCGGCTGAAGCAGGAGAAGCTGGAACTGGACAGAAAGCTGGCAGGGATGACTGGGTGATCGGCGGGTGTGCAGACGCTGACGACGATATCGGCTGATGGCGAGTGTGGGGTTAGTGATCGGCCATATTCGAGTGCGAAGGTGAAAAGCCAGGTGGGCTGACGCGTTAAGCCGTAACCCTTTGGTTCTAGGCGATAATTTAGTGCATCCGGGTGGGCGAAGTTTGCGAAACCCAGAGGGATGGGGCGCATCTATATATTAAAGGAATTCACAGGGGCGCAAGCGGCTATCTTCTTTGTTTCAGGGCGGGTGGAAACGAAGAGGCGCTTTTCTTTCCAATGTGAGCTGTGATACCTTAGTACTCTCGGGACGTGCGCGCAATCCAAACCTAAATCCCGCCGATATCTTACAAAGGGATACCAGCGTACAGCCCCGTATTGCCAGGAAAACATGAGGTCGAGGTTTGGCTCTAGAAGACAAATTTGACGACATAAAAAAGTTGATAGATGCAGGGAAAGAAAAGGGCTACCTCACCTATGACCAGGTGAACGACCTGATTCCGGGAGATGTGCATTCACCGGACGATTTGGATGACCTGCTAACTACTATCGGGACCCAGGGCATTGATGTGCTTGATGCCAGCAAGGGGCTGCCGTCCGAGCAAAAATTTGAAGACATAGAAGAAGGCGAAGACGTTGAGCTGGACTTGACGCCGGGCGCGCTGGAGAAGACCAACGATCCTGTGCGCATGTACCTGCGCGAGATGGGCACGGTCCCGCTGCTGACGCGCGAAGGTGAAGTTGAGATTGCCAAGCGCATTGAGCGCGGGCAGCTGCGCGTGTTGAAGGCGCTCTCGCGTTCGCCGATCGTTATCAAAGAAATTCTCGCTCTGGGTGAAGACCTGAAGCGCGGCGTGCGTTCCATCAAAGAGCTGGTCGCGTTCGACGAAGAAGAGATCACCGACGAGATCGTCCAGGCGCGCCTAAAAGACTTCGTCGGCCAGATTGACGACGTCGGCAAGCACTACAAAAAAGTCCAGCAGCTGGAAGAAAAACTCGAGGCGGTACAGCAGAAGAAGAAGCCCAAGGAGTTCCGCAAGTACCGCTGGGCTCTCGGACGCGCGCAGGTCCAGGTCTCCACCGGGATACGCAAGCTGAAGTTCACCAACCCTGAGCGCAAGCGCCTGATCGACCGCGTCAACAAGACCGTTGACTCCATGCGCTCGCTTGACCGCCAGATCAACAATCTGGAAAAGAAGATTGAAGGCACGCGCGTGGAAGAAACGCGCCGTGAATATCGCCGCATCCAGCGCCAGCATCGCAACGATCTGGAGAAGATTGAGCAGGAAACCGGCGTCAGCTATCAGGAACTCAAGCGCACGCAGCGTGAGATCATCCAGGGCGACGTTGACGCTGAAGCCGCCAAGCGCGAGCTCATTGAAGCCAACCTGCGCCTGGTCGTCTCCATCGCCAAGAAGTACACCAACCGCGGGCTGCAGTTCCTCGATCTCATCCAGGAAGGCAACATCGGCCTGATGAAGGCCGTGGACAAATTCGAATACCGCCGCGGCTACAAATTTTCCACCTACGCCACCTGGTGGATCCGCCAGGCCATCACGCGCGCCATCGCCGACCAGGCCCGCACCCTCCGCATTCCGGTGCACATGATCGAGACCATCAACAAGCTCATCCGCACCTCGCGGCAGCTGGTGCAGGAACTCGGCCGCGAGCCAACCTCAGAAGAGATCGCCAAGCGCATGGACATCCCGGTAGCCAAGGTGCGCAAGGTGCTCAAGATCGCGCAGGAGCCCATCTCGCTGGAAACGCCCATCGGTGAAGAGGAAGACTCTCACCTTGGCGACTTCATTGAAGACCGCTCCATGGTCTCGCCCGCCGAGGCTGTCATCAAC
>DASTPO010000247.1:0-7282 GCA_035762225.1 Candidatus Angelobacter sp. | reverse complement strand
GAGCAAGACACATGGCATTCGCAACGATCTTTCGATTAGGCGCAAGAGCGGCAGCTTTGGTTGCCATGTCCGCACTTTTGTTACAGGCGTGCTGTCCCGCTCAATTCACGGCGGTGGCCGTTGCCGATACAGTCCGGGGCGCAGGCTCACCCTGCCATGAAATGCCGCCATCCCCGCCTGAGAACCCAACTCCCAGGCACAAATGCTGTACAACGGACCGCCTCCCCGAGGCCCTGCCGAGCGTCGCGCAGGCCATAAGTGGGCCGTCGACCGGAAGTATTGAGCAGTCTCCGGCGCTCCAGATGGATGGGCCGGCTGCCGCTTTCAGCAACACCAGCGTCTCGCTCTTCAGCAGGCACGGACTGCTACAGCTGCGCATCTGACCGTTCGCGCCACCCAATCCACTTTCTTTCTGGTAATCACGCGGCAACACGCGCTGCGTTTCAAGGCTGCTTGGCAGCAGCTATGGGGCTCGATGAAATTGTCATTGGTAGCGTTACTGGTCATTGCCTGGTGGTCATGCCTGCCGGCGTCGGCACTGCAGTCCCCGGCGCAGGAGCAGCACAGCCATTCCGGGCACGGAGAGGCGCAGCCCTCCGATTCGATGAGCAACATGCAGGACATGCCCGGCATGGAACACGACAATCCGGCGAGTTTTATCGATGAGATCCTGCACCACTCGACGTCGGGCACGTCGGCCCAGCCCAACTCCACGCTGGAGCCGATGATCATGCAGCCGCATGGAAAATGGCTGTTCATGTTCCATGGCGTTGCTTTCCTGAACGACCTGCAGCAGAGCGGCGGGCGCGGCTATGACAAAGCCTTCTCTACCAACTGGTTCATGCCCATGGCGCAGCGGCGCTTCGGAAACTCCGAACTCACTGTGCGCACCAT
This sequence comes from Candidatus Angelobacter sp., assembly GCA_035762225.1. Lineage (GTDB taxonomy): Bacteria > Acidobacteriota > Terriglobia > Terriglobales > Acidobacteriaceae > Angelobacter. The sequence continues at coordinate 6,388 of DASTPO010000247.1, read as the reverse complement.
GATCAGCCTGGAGCCGGCCACAGTAACACAGCGTTTTTATCCGCTGCTGTTTCAGCAGGGTGAAACGGCTTTTGGCAAGCCGATCAATGACGGTCAGCACCCGCACGATTTCTTTATGGAGTTGGCCGCGCTCTATGACGTCCGCCTTGGCAGCGACGCGCTGCTGTCGTTTTATGCCGCGCCAGTCGGTGATCCTGCGATGGGGCCAAGCGCCTACGCACATCGGGCATCGGCATCAGAAGATCCGGTCGCGTCTTTGGGCCATCATCTCCAGGACTCGACCCACATTGCCAGCGATGTCCTGACGGGCGGGTTCGCATACAAGCAGGCACGCATCGAGTTCTCGGGGTTTCACGGACGCGAGCCGGATGAATTTCGCTGGAACATCGATTCGGGAGCGATCGATTCATGGTCAACGCGCTTCACCGTGCAGCCGGGCCGGAACTGGAGCGCTCAGTATTCCTTCGCTCATCTCTCCAGTCCGGAACAGCTCCACGCCGGCGAAGACATTCAGCGCATGACCACCTCGGTGATGTACAACCGCAGGCTGGCTCACGGGAGCTGGGCGTCAACGTTGCTGTGGGGCCGCAATCGCGTGTTGCAGACAGGAGAAGTCTTCAGCGGCTACCTGGCCGAATCCACCTGGCAATTCGCCGCCCGGGACCGCGTATGGGGTCGCACAGAAAACGTGGACCGCAGCAACGAATTGCTGTTGGGCAAACAGGCCGAGCCGGCGGGCTTCAACGAGAGATTTCTTGCTCGCATTCAGGCTTATACAGCCGGATACGATCACGATTTCCCGGTGATTCCGGGGCTTTCCACCGCGCTGGGCGGTCAGGTCTCATGGTATGGCAAACCGGATTTTCTCACTCCGATTTACGGCCGGCATCCCACCGGATTTATATTGTTTCTGCGCGTGCGCCCGAACGGTACCGCGCACCATCATTGAGGAACAAACAAAATGAAAACACCTCGACGCACTTTTCTTGCCGGAACATCCGCGCTTATGACATCAGCGTTGACGCTGCCTCTCAGCTCGCTGGCGCAACAGAAAAAAGCCGCGCCTAAAGCAGCGCCAAAGAAAGAAGAGCATGAAGACGTTTCCACCAATGAGGACCTCATGCGGGAGCATGGCGTGCTCAATCGCATCCTGCTGATCTACGACGAAGCCCTCCGCCGGATCCGTGGCAATGAAAAATTTGACGCCACGATCGTGACCAGGTCGGCCAATCTCATCAAGACCTTTATCGAGGATTACCACGAAAAGCTGGAGGAAGATCACATCTTTCCGCGCTTTGAACAGTCCGGCAAACTGGTGGAACTGACCGTGAACCTGCGCGCCCAGCACGCGATGGGACGCCGGGTTACGGAAAACATTATCGCCACCTCGCAGTCCGGCGATTTGCAAACGCTGAGCACGATGCTGGCGGCGTTTAATCGGATGTACCGGCCGCATGAGGCGCGCGAGGACACGGTGCTCTTCCCCGCCCTGCATGAACTGGTAAGCAAGCATGAGTATGACGCCATGGGAGAGCAGTTCGAGGGCATCGAACGCAAGACGTTCGGCGGAGACGGCTTTGATATGGCTGTGGACAAAGTGACCGACCTGGAAAAGCAATTCGGCATTTATGACATCTCTCAGTTCACGCCGGAACTTCCACCTTCGAAGTGATGGCGGTTTTGTTGTTCTTTGCCGCAGCGCTGGCCGGCGCGATTGCTTCGCTGGCCGGCTTCGGCATTGGCAGCGTTCTTACTCCGTTGCTGGCGCTGAGCGTCGGCACCAAGCAAGCGGTGGTGGCGGTTTCCATTCCGCATCTTCGTCGCCACCGCCATACGATTCTGGTCTCTGCGGCACAAGATTGATTTCCAGGTGCTGAAACATTTTGGCCTCTCCAGCGCCGCGGGAGGATTGCTGGGCGCGTTGCTGGGTGCGCGTTTCGGAAGTCCAGTGTTGGCTTGCATACTGGGCGGACTGCTGGTGTTTGCCGGCATCATGGGCCTGACCGGCCTGGCGCGTAAAATGCGCTTTGGAACGAAAGCGCCTTGGCTTGGCGGCGCTCTCTCCGGGCTGCTGGGAGGACTGGTCGGCAACCAGGGCGGAGTGCGTTCCGCCGCGCTGCTTGGATTCACCCTTGAGCCGAAAGCCTTCGTCGCAACAGCAACTGCCATCGCGCTGCTGGTGGATGGCGCACGCATGCCGGTCTACTTCCTTACCAGCCCTGAGACCGTTCGACGCCTTGGCTTGTGGATTGCCGTGATGGTGGCGGGAGCAGTGGTGGGTACGCTGGCCGGTGGACGTATCCTGCAACGAATTCCAGAAACTTATTTCCGGCGTCTGGTTTCGTCGCTCATTCTCGCTCTGGGAGTGGTGATGCTCACCAGCGTCGCAAAGTGATAGGCTTGTCCGTTGATTCCGGCCACGAAATCGTTCACGGGTGCCACAAGCCGGGAAAGGAAAGTCATTATGAAGCTGAGGGCCTACGCGACCATCATCGTTTGCTTGTTCGCAACTTTCTCCTGGAGTCAAGCCGGCAAGGCCAAGCCATCGAGCTCGACTGATTGGAAGGAAGTGGATTCCGCCATGGGCCGCGCCGGGCAGGACCAACCCGACGGCGCGCACAAATTCGGGCTGCCGCGCAGAGACATGAATGTCACCGTAAAAGGCGTTCAGATCAAAGCCGGTCTTGCCCTGGGGTCGTGGGTGGCATTTAAAGCGACCACCAAAGACAACGCCATGGTGATGGGTGACCTGGTTCTGGCCGAGGACGAAGTTGCTGCGGTAATGCAGGAATTGCAGTCCGGTGGAATTGAGATCACTGCGTTGCATAATCATCTGATCGGCGAGTCGCCGCGGGTGATGTATATGCACATCCACGGCATGGGAAACGCTGCAGGTATGGCCAAAACGATCCACGCAGCGATCGCAAAAACAAAAACCCCTGATGCCGGACCTGCTTCTGCTCCTCCTGACCTCGACATTGACACCAAACAGATTGACCAGATCCTGGGTCACTCCGGTAAAAACAATGGTGGAATCTACCAGATTGGGGTTCCCCGCGCGGAACACGTTACTGATGCGGGCATGTCCATCCCCAATTCCATGGGCGTGGCGACAGCCCTCAACTTCCAGCCCACAGGCGGCGGCAAGGCAGCCATCACCGGCGATTTTGTGTTGCTTGGCAAAGAGGTGAATCCCGTTATCAAGGCACTCAACAGCAATGGCATTGCCGTGACCGCTCTGCACAGCCATATGCTCAGCGAACAGCCTCGTCTCTTCTTTATGCATTTCTGGGCCAATGATGACGCATTAAAGCTTGCCAAAGGATTGCGCGCGGCGCTGGACCAGACGAATTCGGCAAAATAAAGGAGCCGGGCGAGTGAACAAGCGAATTCTGCAGATAGCCGCTTTGTTGGCGCTGACGGCCGCCCTCATTGCCGTGCGGCCGCGCCATCGATCGTTTGCTGCCGCCTCTCCGTCCGGCGCTACATTGAAGCAGGTTGCTGTAATCGATCTTCCCGGGCCTCCGGGCAAACGCTTTGACTATCTCACCATTGACTATGACGATGGCTACCTGCTTTCCGCTCACCTGGGCGCGGGCCTGCTGTATGTGATCGACCTGAAGACCAATAAAGTAGTGAAGACAATTTCTGACGTGCCGGGCGTGGAAGGTGTGGAGTATGTGCCGGAGCTGAAAAAGATCTACACCTCTGACTGGTATGAAAAGAAGATTGGCGTGGTCGATTTGCGGCAGGGCAAGGTCATAACCAAAATTCCAGCGCGTCAGAAGCCCGATGGCAGCGCTTATGCCGCTCCGTTTCACAAGCTCTATGTCTCTGACGAACGCGCAGAGTCTGAGATCGTCATCAACGTCCAGACCGACCAGATCGTTACCACTCTCAGCTTCAAAAGCGAAACCGGGATGCCTCAGTATGATCCGGTGGCAAAACTGGTCTATGTGAATTTGCAACAGCTCAATGTAATGGCCGTGATTGATCCAGCAACGGACAAGCAGGTCACGCCCGCGTACACTGTCAGTCCTTGCAAGGGCAACCATGGCATGGCGCTGGATGTGGAACACCGCCGCGCTTTTCTGGTCTGTGAAGACAACAACCTGATGGCTGTGCTCGATCTGGAAAGGCACCGCGTGGTTACCACGCTGCCGGTCGCCGACGATCCCGACGTGATCAAGTATGATCCGGGGCTGAAGCGCATTTACGTTGCCTGTTACAGCGGCGCTATTTCTGTGATCCAGGAAGACGATCCTGACCACTTCCGCAAGCTGGAAGACTTTCCCGCGCAACACAAGGTCCACAGCCTGGCAGTGGATGAGCGCACTCATCGGGTGTACGTTCCGGAAGAGGAAGAGAACGGCAAGGGCACAGCGCGGATGCTCGTCTTTGACGCAGTGCAGCAACGCTGATCCCTGGGGTTTGCGCTCGTTCGCGCACTGTTGTTGATCCCCACTGTGATTTAAATCACAGATGCTTCCTGAGGCTCCATTTAATTTCATAAGGCGACCATTGCATGCGTCTGCAGCACGCCATACGATTGTGTGTCTGGGCGCAACATCAATTGCTGGGAACGATCGCCAACCGCGGAGATATGAATGGACAGCGCTCTTCTGATTCACCGGCTCCACTTCGCTTTTACCGTGACCTTCCACTACCTTTTTCCCCAGCTCACCATGGGGCTGGCGCTGCTGATTGTGGTGCTGAAAACGATGGCGCTCCGGACCAACAAAGAGGTCTATAACCAGTCGGCGCGCTTCTGGGCCAGGATTTTCGGCATTAACTTCATCATGGGCGTGGTGACTGGAATTCCCATGGAATTCCAGTTCGGCACCAACTGGTCGCACTTCTCCCGCGTCACCGGCGGCGTGATCGGCCAGCCGCTGGTCATGGAAGGCGTGTTCTCGTTTTTTCTCGAGTCGGCGTTTCTGGGGCTGTTTCTCTACGGCGAAAAGCGGCTTAGCCCCAAAGGCCACTGGTGGTCCGCTTTTCTGGTGTTTGTTGGCTCGTGGCTCTCGGGTTATTTCATCATCGTGACTGACGCCTGGATGCAACATCCGGTCGCTTTTCAGCGCGGCGCCGATGGCAGTTTCCAGGTCAACAGCTTCTGGGGACTGCTGACGAACCCGTGGGCGCTGCTGCAATACGCCCACAACATGAGCGGCGCGGCGATCACCGGCGCATTCGTGATGGCGGCCGTGGGCGCTTATTACCTGCTGGAAGGAAAGTTTATTGAGCACGCACGCGTCTTTGTGCGCGTGGGCGTGATAGCCGGTGCGCTCTTCAGCACATTGCAGATCTTTCCCACCGGCGACCTCCATGGAAAATACATGGCTAAAAATCAGCCCGTCACCACGGCGGCCATGGAAGGCCTGTTCCGGAGTGAGAGCGGAGCGGCCATCGTAATCCTGGGACAACCCGATGAAGAACATGAACGCATCGATAATCCGCTGGTGGTGAACAAAGTTCTGAGCTTCCTGATCTACGGCACTACCACGGCAGAGGTAAAAGGGCTGAATGAATTTCCCAAAGATCAGTGGCCAACAAATATTCCTCTGCTCTATTACAGCTATCACATCATGGCCGGGCTGGGCACTATCTTTATCGCCGTAATGGCGGTTGCGGCGTTCTTGCTGTGGCGAAAAACGTTGTACCAGTCGCGCTGGCTTCTCTGGATCATCATGCTTTGCCTCCCGCTGCCGTATGTCGCCAATACTGCCGGATGGATGACCGCGGAGATCGGACGCCAGCCCTGGCTGGTTTACGGGCTCATGCGCACCACCGAGGGATACTCCAAATACGTCCATGCCGGTAATGGGCTTTTCACGCTGCTCGGCTTCATGGGGCTGTATTCGCTGCTGGCGATCCTGTTTCTGGTGCTCATGAACCGCGAGGTCTCTCATGGGCCAGCGCCGGAGCTCGCAACCCCCACAGACAGTGCGCATACCCGCACGCAGGAGAATTGACGCATGCTCTTTATATGGTTCTGGCTGGTCGCGATCATGATCACAGCGTACGTGGTACTCGATGGCTTTGACCTGGGCGCCGGTGTGCTTCATTTGCTCATCGCCAAGACTGATCAGGAGCGGCGCACCATCCTGCGCACCATCGGCCCGGTCTGGGACGGCAATGAGGTCTGGCTGCTGGCCGGAGGCGGAACCTTGTTCTTTGCGTTCCCGTTGCTTTACGCTTCGGGCTTCAGCGGCTTCTATCTGCCGCTGATGATCGTGTTGTGGCTGCTCGTCCTGCGCGGAATCGGCGTTGAACTGCGCATGCACCTGGATACCACGGTATGGCGCGGCTTTTTTGACGGCTGTTTTGCCTTCTCCAGCCTGCTGCTGACAATTTTCTTTGGAGCGGCTCTGGGCAATGTGGTCCG
>DASTPO010000246.1:0-13369 GCA_035762225.1 Candidatus Angelobacter sp. | reverse complement strand
CCAGGCGCTCCCGTTTTCTGAGCTGCAAAAAAGGCTTGGGCGCAAGACCGTTGCGGAAGAGATGATCAGCACGGTTCCGGTGGTTTACATGGTTTTCGATGTGTTGTTTGCGGGTGGTGAATTGACGATTGACCGGCCGCTAGAACAGCGGAGGAAGCTTCTGGAGCAGATTTTCATCGCCGTTCCAACCGGTGGCTTCGCGGTGGAGTACGCCATGGCGGCGGAGTTCCCCCAGGGCAAGCTGGCCTTCGAGCCGGCCATTGCCACTGGAAGAGGAACGCCACGCGTGATCCTTGCCCCATCGGTCACCGCCGATTCAGCGGAACATCTGGAAGAAATTTTCAGCGCTGCGCGAAGGCGCGGCAATGAAGGCCTGATGGTCAAGGACCTGGCCTCGCTGTACTCGCCGGGCCGTCGCGGCAAATCCTGGCTGAAGTTGAAAAAGGAATTGGCTACGCTGGACGTTGTGGTGACGGCCGTGGAATGGGGACACGGAAAGCGGAACAAGGTCTTGAGTGATTACACCTTTGCCGTGCGCAACGGCGACGAACTATTGAACGTCGGCAAGGCTTACTCTGGCCTTACCGATGTGGAGATCGCTGAAATGACGCCGTGGTTCCTTGCGCATACTGTAGAAGACCAGGGTTTTCGGCGCACCGTGGAACCTAGAATCGTTCTGGAAGTGGCGTTCAACAACATGATGCAGTCCAGCCGCCATGCCAGCGGGTATTCGCTGCGCTTTCCGCGCATCATCCGCATTCGCAGCGACAAAACAGTGGATGAGATCGACACGCTGGAGACGGTGAGAGAGATTTATTCCCGACAGCTGATCGAACCGAGGCGGCGCGAAGCCTGAACGCCTAACGTCTGCCCTTCTGGTATTCCGGCATGCGGCCCGCAGCGATGGGAATCACGCAACCGTGGGCGATTTCACAATTCACATTTTCCAGCTGGATGGTGGTGTGGTTGATGTGGCAGGTCTGGGAAAGCAGCTCCGTCACCTGGCGCAGGATAACCTGGCTTTCCGACAATGTTGTGTCGTCGATGCGAATGTGGCAGGAAAGGGCATGGGTATCGGACCCCAGGCTCCAGACGTGAATGTCGTGGATGTCTCGTACGCCTTCAATCTTGCTCAGGATCGCGCTGACGTATTCGGCGGTAAGTCCCTGTGGCGCGCCTTCCAGCAGGATGTTCAGGGTTTCACGGATGATCCCGTAAGAGGACCAGAGGATAAGGCAGCCAATTCCAATGGAAAGGGCAGGATCGATCCAGGTTCGTCCAGTCCAGATGATTGCCCAGCCGCCAATGATAACCGCCGCGGTGGAAACGGTATCGCCAAGCTGATGAATAAAAGCGCTGCGAATATTGACATCACGGGCCGCCCGGAAAAGCACCCAGGCAATCACGCCGTTCATGATCACGCCCACGATCGCCACCCAAATCATGATCCTGGGCTGAACGGAAACCGGGTTGCGCATCCGCTGCACCGCTTCATAGAAAATATAAAAAGCGATCACCACCAGGGTCAGCGCGTTGACAAAGGCCGCCAGAACGCCAGCCCGGTGGTAGCCGAAGGTTTTGGTTGCGCTCGGCGGACGGGTCTGGATATACACCGCCACCCAGGAAAGCAGCAACGCCAGCAGGTCGGTAACATTGTGACCAGCCTCAGAAAGAAGCGCCAGGCTGTGGGCGCGAATCCCGGCAAACAGGGTAATGAGCACGTACGCGAACGTAGCCGCCAGCGAGTAGCGCAAAGCATTGGCGCTCAAGGGGGCATGGGGGTGCTCGTGCTGGTGATGCATATATTTCAAGTTTACCCCTGATCGTAGTTTGGTTCGAACCAATCTGGCAGGTGGAACCTGCATCCCTACCTTCGTAAACGGATACTCAATTTGAGTATCTCGGGGAATGCTGTCCTATCGCGTTTTCTGATTGTCCTTTGGATGATCTCCTTAAAGCCAGCCTTTTAAATAGGTTGAAAAGACTCTAGTAACCTTGATTAAGCCGTGGCGTGGCCCTTCGCTTGCACCATCTAAGTGCGTAGAAGTGTGCCGAGAGCCATTTTTGGAGAGATCTTATGAAGAAATCCTTTTATTTGCTGAGCCTGGGGCTGGCCATGAGTGCGGCCGCCATCGCCCAGACGTCAAGCCAGACCCAAACGCCGCCCGTGAATTCCACCACTCCGTCAACTCAGATCGGAAGCGGCGCACAAACCAAATCTGGAACTCCGGCTCCAACCTCGACAACCAGCCCAACCGGCCAGGTGAATCCGACCGGAACCGCCCAGGCCCCGGCAGACAGCCAGGTGCCCAGTGCCGGTGCGAGCGGAGGGGTTGCCGGTGCGGCAAGTTCCAGCGCGTCACAAAGTCCTTCTTCACAGACGATCGAAGCGGGCGGAGTGGGAGCGCTTTCAGACTCGGACCTGGAAAGCCAGATCCAAAACGCATTGAGCAAAGAACCCACCCTCACCGGTGACAGCGCTCACGCTACCGTTTCGGGCGACACAATCGAGCTTGCAGGCAAGGTAAATACAAGCAAAGAAAAGCTTACGGCCGCACGGATCGTCCAGTCGTACGCCGGCAATAAGAAGGTGGTAAACCACCTTACGGTTGGCGGAAATGCCGGGAAGAGCTCGGATGAGACACGGGATAGCAACGCACAATCCAACACGACTAACCCGACGAACAATCCGGAACCCAATAAAGGAACTCCGCCTTCAGCTTCCAAACCTCCGTTGGTCTAGCTGGCTAAGCCGAGGCGTCAGTATTCAAAGCGCGCCTGTTCTATCGGGGCGCGCTTGTCTTTTTGGTTCTGGCCTTCTCGGGAATGAGAAACCTTAAAGGCAGCACCCTCAAGGCGCAAAAGCTTCTCTTTGGTGCTGAGGCCTCCTCCGTAGCCGGTGAGCAGACCGCTGGCACCCAGGACCCGGTGACAAGGGACAATGATAGCGATCGGGTTGTCATGATTTGCCTGTCCCACGGCTCGAAATGCCTTGGGACGACCGATTTTCCGGGCAATGTCAGCATAGCTGCAGGTTTGGCCGTAAGGGATCTCAAGCAGGGCCTGCCAACACTGCTTTTGAAAGGTGGTCCCGACCAGGTCGAGCTGGAAGGCAAACTCCTGCAGTTCACCGCGAAAGTAAGACTCGAGCTGCGCTTCATAGGGGCGCAAGTCTTCGCGCGATTCAATCCAGAGTTCGCCCGGAGCAGCCGGCGGCAGCTTGCCGGAATAGAACACGAGATAGCGAAGGCCCTTGTCGGTAGCACCCAGCAGAAGTGGCCCGACCGGCGATTGCATCACGCTAAACTGGACGATATCTTCTTGCGACATTAGGACAATCTCATTCGTGTAATACGGTTAAGGTGGTAAACATAAAAATTCCAGCAGGTGCTCTGACCTTACAACACGAACTGCGTCAATCACATCTATTCCAACACTGCTGCTAATCAAGGGTATGACAGTGGCGTTCTGCTGTCGAGCAGCTGGATACAACAAAATTGTTAGGCTGGCTGCGCGTGCAACAGCGGGACTTGCACGGATTTCAGGGCCAGAGGGTTCCCAAGGGTTTAGGTAGTACAGCCATTGCTCCATGCAGTTGGGCTTGTTATTCCAGCCGGGTTCTCTCTCTCGTTGAATTCCTTCACGCTGCGCACAGTTGCCGAAAAACAACAAAATGAGCAGGTGATTTGGAAATGGATATTCGCGGGCTGCTGCTGGTTAATTCAGGAAACCTGAGAGAAGAGGACCAGGCGTTTCACGCTTCAGGTCCTCTCGGGGTCCTGGAGGTCGCCGGTAAAAGCGCCCTGCAACGTACCGCTGAACGGTTGCAGCAGTGTGGCATAACGTCAATCACTGCGGTCATCGAGAGCACCGCATTTCCGCTGGCACGCACCTTCGCCGGTCCTGCGGGACTCAACTATGTGGTCTCCACCCCGGAACGCTTCTGGCGGACGGCCGAGAATTCATTCAATGACATGGCGCAGAGCGGGGCCGAAACCGTGGTGTTGGTTCGGCTGGGCGCGTACGCTGAAGTCGACTTCGAAAAACTGGTCCAGTTCCATCTTGACCGTGGAGCCCGGGTCAGCCAGGCCGGCCGCGAAGGGCGAGCTCTGGAAATTTTTTGCGTTAGCGCCTCGCGCCGCAATGATGCAGCTTCGCTGCTGCGCAGCCAGCTTGCCCGCTGTCGCAGTGAATGCCCGCAGATGGAACAAGCAGGCTACTTGAACCCGCTGGCGGACGCGCGCGACATGCGCCAGTTTGCCATTGATATTTTGACCCGGCAGACTCAGACCTGCCCGACAGGAAATGAAATCAAGCCCGGAGTCTGGGTCGCACGCGGCGCCATGATCGAAAAAGGCGCTCGCGTTCTGGCGCCCGCCTTTGTCGGATCCTTGGCGCGCATTCGCGCTGGGGCGGTAGTTACACGCTGTTCTTCAATAGAGCACCACGCCCAGATCGACTGCGGCACAGTGGTGGAAAACTCCACCATGCTTCCCTATTGCTCGATTGGTGCAGGCCTTGATCTTTCACATTCCGTCGCCGGCATGGGACACATTGCCAACCTCCGCCGCGACGTGGTCATTGAAGTATCAGACGCCAAGCTGATGGCGACGATTTCCGCCACTTCAGGCAAGAAGATGCTCAGTTCCGCGGCAGAGCTTCTCACCTATATTCCCCGCGCAGCCTGGCAGGGGATGTTTGCCGCCGGCAAGGAACAGCCCGATTTGAACACGGCTTTGCGCAAGACTTCGCCGGCGCTGGGTGGCGCGGCCGGTTATGAAACGCCTGCCTGCGATACCGAGGCGGCGCACAAGTTTCCAGACATGATTGCAGCGAGGAGATAATGGACATCAATAGCAGACCTGTCGTCGTCAAGAGAATGCCCGAGCGCGTGAACAGCCGTACGGCGCGGGAATTCCTGCGCAACGTACAGCCTTTTCTCCGCGCGGACCGTCCGCAACTGGTATTTGATCTTTCCCAGGTGGTGCAGCTGGATGCAGCAGGCGTCGAAATGCTTCTGCGTTGCATGTCAGAGGCGCACAAGCGCGATGGTGACGTGAAGCTGTCTTCCCTGTCTGAGCAATCCGCCGTGGTGCTCGAGCTGACGCGCACCGAGCGCCTGTTTGAGATCTACGAAACTTCCACCGAAGCAGCGCGCAGCTTTAGCGGATTCCTGCCCAACGCCATGCGCCAGCAGCTTCTTCACAACAAACGTCCTGCCGCAACAATTGCGGCCTAGAGAGCCAGCTTGATACCGCAAACAGAAAGTGTTGTCACCGTTGCCGGCGCTGACGCGCCGGTTTCTGCGGTCTCCACGCCGCGTTCGCGCAGCACACGTTCCATGGTCCTGAGCGGCAGCGTCATCATGCTGGTCAGCATGATGCTGGTCAACATTTTTAACTTTGCCTATAACATGTTCATGGCCCGGATGCTCGGGCCGGGCGAGTTTGGCCACATCAACGCCGCCGTCACCATCCTTCTGCTGACTTCCTGCGTCAGCCTGGCGTTTCAGCTGGTGTGCACAAAGTTCGTGGCGCGCAATGAAACCGCCGGAGGCAAGGCCGCGGTAATTCACAACTTATTGAGCAAGGCGTGGATCGCCAGCCTGGCGCTTGGCGTGATCCTTTTTGTTGCGCAAAAGCCCATTGCCGGCTACCTGAATCTTCCCAGTCCGTGGATGATCGGGATACTGGCTGTTGGGATTGCTGCCTATGCGCCCCTGGGGGTGAAGCGTGGCGCGATGCAGGGCGCTTGCGCGTTTCCACGACTGGGCGGAAATTTCGTCATAGAAGCGGTAATGCGGTTTGCCGTTGGAGTAGGGCTGGTGATTGCCGGATACGGAGTGCTGGGCGCGGTCGGCGCCATCTCCGCAGCCGTGATCAGCGCTTATTTCCTTCCGCGAATTCCCCGGGAGCTGCGGGCAAAGCCAGCAGCGGCAGCGCCGCCGGCCTTTGCTGAAGCCGTGCAGGCCATTGTCTTCTTCGTCGGCCAGGTGATCATCAACAATATTGACATCCTGCTGGTGAAGCATTTCTTTTCGTCGGATCCGGCGGGCATTTATGCCGCGATCGCCCAGATCGGCCGGCTTCTCTATTTTGCCTCATGGTTTGGCGTAGTCAACGCGATGTTCCCAGTCACCGCGGCTGCAAAAGACGAAAACCGCAAGGCCCATGGTATTGGCCTGCCGCTTTTACTCGTGTTCGGGCTCTCTCTCATGTTTATCGTGATCGCCGCCCTGTTTCCGCACCTGATCATGGGTGTGATTTTTGGCTCGCGTTTTGTGGAGACTGGCTGGCTTCTGGCCTTGTATGCCGCTGCGACGGGGCTTTATTCGTTGAGCGTAGTGTTCATCGCCTATGAAATGTCACGGCGGATCGCCAACACGGGATGGCTGCAACTGATGTTCAGCGGGGCATTGGTGTTCGGCATCTGCCTTTTCCACGGCAGCTTGCACGAAGTCATCTTGGTTCGCGTGGTTTTGATGGCGATCATGCTGGCCCTGGTGTCGCTCCCGTTTCTGCGCAACCACACTCGTTCACCATTGCGGGAGGTTGCAGCATGAAGCGCCTTCGCCGCATCACTGAAGCCGAGGTTATCGCGGAGTTTCTGCAAGGTGAGTTCTTTCACAAGGAATATGACTGTGATCGCGACCGATTTGCCAGCATCGTGGAGCACCCTGACCTGACCGACGAGGCTGAAAATGCTCTGCGCCGCGCGTTGCTCTTTCGCCGGCGCGACACCATGTGGTGGGAGTTACCGGAAGACCGGCAATGGTGGACGGTGGAGCTGGAGCCTGCTGACACCGAGCAGGTCAGCGTCTTCCCTCGTGCTCACTGGCGGAAGCTGGCGCAGGGGAACTTCAAGGCGTTGCGTGTGGCCGAGCGTGTACGCGAGCTGGCGCAATCGGCCCAGCCGGATGCGTTCAGCCGCAAGATTACGGGGATTTCAACAGCCGTACAGCCCGAAGGCCGCAAGGGGCTGATCATTTTTCTGGGTATTGATGAGCACGGGCCGGTCACCCTCCTGGAAGGAAATCATCGATTTATAGCCTCTTTGATAGCTCCTGGAGCCAATTTGCTGGCCGGGGCACGGCTGGTTGGGGTGTTTTCCCCCAATATGGAAAAGTGCTGCTGGTACAAAACCAACCTACGAACCTTGTTCCGCTGCCTGAAAAACCGCATCCAACATTATTGGGACAGAGATCCTGAAGCCGGCGAACTCATGGAGCAGATAGCCATGGCGCGGACCCGCAGCAGCTCTGTTGAAAGACCGGGCCCCGTTAAGTCTAGAAGTATTTCACACTGATAAAAGTGCAGTTCCCCCGAGGTCCTTTTATGAAAAAGCAGAGTCGAATTCTAAAAATCCTGAGCACCACGTTGATTGCCTGTGTCTGGTTCTCGCAGTCCATGGTCGCCCAGCAGGGTAGCAATCCCGCGTCGCCCCAGCAGCAACCCGAAACAGCGCAACAGCCGGCGCAGTCCAACATGCCAGCCAGCCAGCCAGCTTCGCCCGCAGCAGCTCCCGCGAATAGCAGCGCCCAGAGCCAGCCGCAGCAGAACAACAATCCCGGCGGCACCAGCGTAAATCCCTCGCAGGGCCCGTTGCAGCCGGTTACCACGTATCCTGACGCTTCTGGCGCGCAGCAACAGGAGCAGCCAGCAGCGACAACCGCGCCGGCACAAACCGGCGTTCCTGACAATCCCCGGCCCAAGCGGCAGACTGAGCCCGTAGGCGCGGCTTCCGCGGAAAGCGTGCCAACTGCCGGCGGCGCCGCCGCAAAGCCAGCAGGTGTGGCCATCGCTCCGGCCAAACAGCATCAGACACGCTCTCTACTTTTGAAGATAGGCGCCGTAGTAGCAGCAGGCGCGGCGGTGGGTACTGTGTATGCGCTGAGCCGTGGAACGCCATCCACGCCTCCTGGAACCGGCTTGCCGGGCGTAACCGCGAAATAGTTTGTAACGATTACAACTGAAACGACACAAATAACAGGGCCGAACCAAGAATGACCAACGCTGCTCATACACCTATGCTGATCTCGTTCTCCGGTGTGGATGGTTCAGGTAAGTCCACACAGATTGACAACCTGCGCTCCGCACTGCACGCCGCCGGCCTCAAGACCACCCTGCTGGCCTTCTGGGACAACGTGGTTGTCGGGGTGAAATACCGTGAAGGCTTTGTCCACAAGGTCTACAAGAGCGAGCGCGGCATTGGCGCGCCCGGCAAGCCAGTGAATCGACGCGACAAGAACATGCGCGGATGGCACCTTACCCTGGCGCGTCATTTCCTCTACCTGCTGGATGCGATCAACCTGCGCCGCGTGGTGGCCCGGGCAAAAAGGCAGAGCGGCGCCGATATCGTAATTCTTGATCGCTACATTTACGATGAGCTCTCAAACCTGAATTTGAGTAATTCTTTCAGCCGTACCTTTGTGAAATTTGTGAACAGGCTGGTACCACGGCCGGATGTCGCCTACCTGCTCGACGCCGATCCGGTGGCCGCATATGCTCGCAAGCCGGAATATCCGGTGGAGTTCATGAAGAAGTGCCGACGGGCCTATTTTGATCTGGCAGGAATCCTGAGGACCATGACTGTAATTCCCGCCATGGGCCTTCCTGAAGCCAAAATAGCGGTGCTTAAAGCCGCCGAGCGCGAACTGGCTGCACACGGCAAGACCACAAACCTGGTTTCAGGAAGTTTGTCAGCCGCTTAGGTCTTCGGCCGCCTTTGCTACCTGGTGACGCCTCGCGCCTCCAGCAGCGCAACAATCGCTGTCTGTTTCCCTTCCAGCGCCCATCCCAGCGCCGTGGAATTGAACTGCTGATCGCGCAACGTCAGATTTGCGCCATGCTCGATCAGGAATTCGACCATCGCTTTGTGCCCGTTGATCGCTGCCCAGTGCAGGCCAGGCGCGCCGAAAAAGCCGCGGTGATCGATGTCTCCTTTTTTGGTTAATAGAAATTCGGTGACTGGAATGTGGCCGTTGCGCGCGGCAATGTGAAACGCCTCGGAAACCAGTTCGTGATAATTCTCCGGTGGCGGAGTCTTTCCCCACTGGCCGTTTCCCAGGTCGCGTGAACGCGTCTGGCCTGCGCCGGGCCGCAAGCTATGCGGTGAATCCCAGAAAGACTGCACCACATCCAGCATGCCCAGTCCCGCCGCGCACCACATGTTAAGTTGCGGGCCAGCTCCGTGCGCCAGCAAAACGGCGGCTACGTCACGGCTGCCCATATTGGCGGCCCATTGCAGCGGCGTCATTCCCCAACTGACCTCGGCCTGTATATTTGCTCCGGCTGAGATCAACAGCTCGGCCAACTCGCGATAGTTCTTCTCAGCGGCCCAATGCAGTGGAGTCTTGCCATGTGCGCCGCGGGCATTTACCAGGGTGGAATCGGCGGACAGGAGCTGGCGAACCCGGGCTATATCTCCGCGCTGGGCAGCCTGGAGCATTTCGTCGGGATCGACCAGATAGCAGGTCCTGCTCTCCAAAAGTCTGGCCTCCATTTCCGCAGGGTGCAGCGACGCCTAGGGCTTTTTCGCCACCACCATCGGCTGGATCTGGTCCACAGGAATGAATTCCGTGGGATAGATTCCGGTATAACATGAGGTGCAATACGTCGTCTTCTCGCCCTCCGCGCAGGCTTCGCGCAAACCATCCAGAGAGAGATACGCCAGCGAGTCTGCTCCAATATAGTCGCGGATTTCTTCCAGCGACTTGTTGGACGCAATCAGCTGCCCCTTGGAGGGAGTGTCAACGCCGTAATAGCAGGGAGAAATCGTGGGCGGGCAGGAAATGCGCATGTGCACTTCCGTAGCTCCGGCATCGCGTACCATGCGAACAATCTTGCGGCTCGTGGTACCGCGGACAATGGAATCGTCCACCAGGATCACGCGTTTTCCTTCCAGAAGACTGCGCACCGGGTTGAGCTTGAGTTTCACGCCGAAGTCGCGAACTCGCTGTTCGGGCTCAATAAACGTCCTGCCGATATAGTGGTTGCGAATCAATCCAAAGCGGAACGGCAGCAGCGATTCAGACGAGTATCCGAGCGCCGCGGCCACGCCTGAATCCGGCACGGGGACCACCAGGTCGGCATCAACGTGGGACTCTTTTGCCAGTTGGCGGCCCATCGCTTCACGGCTGGCCTGCACTGACCGCCCAAACACCACGCTATCCGGCCGGGAGAAATAAACGTGCTCAAAGATGCAGGCAGATTGCTTCTTCTCGGCGACAAAAAAGCGCGAGAAGACGCCTTCCGGCCCCACCACCACCATCTCTCCGGGCTTTACATCGCGCTCATAGACGGCGCCAATCAGATCAAACGCGCAGGTTTCTGAAGCGAATACCACCGTGTCGCGTCCATCACCGGCGGCATTGGGAATGCGGCCCATGGAAAGCGGCCGGAAGCCGCGCGGATCGCGGATGGCAAAGACGCGGTCGCGGGTCATCATCACTACGGAAAAGGCGCCTTCAATCTTGCGCAGGGCATCGCACACCGCCTCCGGCAGCGTTTGCTCCTTGGATTGCGCGATCAGATGAACAATGACTTCGGTGTCGCTGGTGGTCTGGAAGATGGAGCCCTGCGCTTCCAGTCGATGGCGGATATCATTGGCGTTCACCAGGTTGCCGTTATGCGCAATCGCGATCATCCCTTTATTGCAGTCCACCATGATGGGCTGGGCATTGAGCACAGCCGAATCGCCGGCAGTGGAGTAGCGAGTATGGCCAATTGCCAGATTGCCCTGCAGCTTGCTCAGGACCTCTTCCGTGAAGATCTCGGCTACCTGCCCCATGGATTTGTGGACGAAAAGCCGCTCGCCGTTCGAAGACACGATCCCCGCCGACTCCTGGCCACGATGTTGCAACTGGTGCAACCCCAGGTAAGCCATAGTGGAAGCTTCACGATGATTGTGCACGGCCATCACGCCGCACTCGTCTTTGAATTTGTCGCTACGCTCCACACCGCTCAAGGTTCGTCTCCTGGCTGAATGTCTTCAGCGCTTGTTGCAGGCCGCTCGCCACGCAGGCCGGGCTCGCGTCCTTCCTCGATTTTGACTGGCCAATTGCTAAGTACTAATTACTTCTTTTCAGCTCTTCTGCAAAATCTCCGGCACCAGGTGCTCCGGCGCATCTGCATGCAGGGCTTTCACCAGGGCCGTATCCCAGACCTTTCGCAATTCAGACACGTTCGCCGAGACCGCCGGCTTGCCGTCAATCCCGATCACAAGTTTTTCTGGAACGGTGCGCCCGATATGGTCCGCCCGTACGCCCCATCTTACCGCTATTTGTTGGATGTCCTTAGTCTTTTTTGGGTCGCAACTTATCGCTATCCGGCTGGCGGTTTCGCCGAATAAAACTGCTTCCGCGAACAAGCCATTGGAGTTAAGTGCAATCTCCGCCCCGATGTTCAGGGGAAACGCCGATTCCGCCAGCGCTACCGCCAATCCGCCCTCAGAGCAGTCATGGGCCGACTCAATCGCGTGGCCGCTGATCAGCTCGCGCAGGCATTTTTGCAGGGCAACTTCCTGTTTCAGGTCAAGGGCCGGCGGCACGCCCCAGCTCTGGCCCAGAACCTCTTTGGCGTACTCTGACGAGCCAAACTCAGCCTCGGTACTCCCGGACTCGACGGAACCACTGAGCAGCAGCACGTCGCGTCCAGCAGCGCGGAAGTGGAATGTCATGGCGTCCGCCACGTTTTCCAACGTCCCCACAATTCCCACCACTGGAGTGGGATAAATGCCCTCACCCAGCGTCTCGTTGTAAAGGCTTACGTTGCCGCCGGTAATCGGCGTTTCCAACGCCGTGCAAGCCTCAGTAAGGCCATCAATCACCTGTGAGAACTGCCACATGATCGGCGGTTTTTCCGGATTGCCAAAGTTCAGGCAGTTAGTGGCTGCCACCGGCGTTGCTCCGGTGCAAGTAACGTTGCGCGCGGACTCCGCTACGGCATGCATCGCGCCCAGTTTGGGATCGAGCCAGCACCACCGTCCGTTGCCATCCAGCGCCATGGCCAGAGCGCGTTTCGACCCCTTGATGCGCATCAGCCCCGCATCCGCTCCCGGGCCTTCCACGGTGTTCGACTGCACCATGGAATCGTATTGCTCAAAGATCCAGCGCTTGGAGCAGATATTCGGCGCTGCCAGGAGCTGTTTCAGACTCTCCGTCAAGCCGCTCGCGTTGCTCCAACGCACGTTGGCCGGCTTGGTCCGCGAAACCGGCGCGCTCCACGGCTCCAGCGGCCGGTGATACAGCGGCGCATCGTCGGTGAGCGCGGAGTTAGGAATGTCGGCCACCAGTTGTCCGTGCTCCAGCACCCGCAGGCGCCCATTGCTGGTGACCCGGCCCACAATCACGCCATCCAAACCCCACTTTTCGAAGACCTTCAGCACTTCCTGCTCACGGCCGCTCTCAGCCACCAGCAGCATGCGCTCCTGCGACTCGCTCAGCATGATCTCGTACGCATTCATGCCGGTCTCGCGCTGTGGCACCAGGTCCAGTTCGATCTCAATCCCGACATTGCCGCGCGCGCCCATCTCACAGGTGGAGCAGGTCAGCCCGGCCGCGCCCATATCCTGTTTGCCCACCACAGCTCCGGTATGCATGGCTTCAACGCAGGCTTCCAGCAGCAGTTTCTCCAGGAACGGATCGCCTACCTGCACGTTCGGCCGCTTGGCCTCAGAGCCTTCGCTGAATTCCTCGCTAGCCATGGTCGCGCCGTGAATGCCGTCCCGTCCGGTCTTGGCGCCGACATAGATCACCGGATTCCCTTCACCCGCGGCCTTGGCGTAAAAAATCTGGTCGCGCCGCACCAGTCCCAGAGCAAACGCGTTGACCAACGGATTGCCGGAGTAACACGGCTCAAACTTGGTCTCGCCGCCCAGGTTGGGAACGCCAAAACAGTTTCCGTATGACGCAATGCCGCTCACCACGCCCTCAAGCACGGAATGGTTCTTGTGGACCGTGGCCTGGTCTGCGCCCTTGCTGGCCGTCACCGGCCCGAAGCGTAGCGAGTCCATTACCGTCAGCGGACGTGCCCCCATCGTAAAAATGTCGCGCAGAATGCCACCGACGCCGGTGGCAGCGCCCTGAAATGGCTCGATGAATGACGGGTGGTTATGGGACTCGATCTTGAAGGCGCAGGCCCAGCCATCGCCAATGTCGATGATGCCTGCGTTCTCTCCCGGCCCCTGCACCACCAGCTTGCTGCGCGTGGGCAGCCGCTTCAAATGCACGCGCGACGACTTATAGGAGCAATGCTCGCTCCACATCACGCTGAAGATGCCCAGCTCAGTGAGCGAGGGCTCGCGACCCAGAGAGGCTTTGATGCGTTCATATTCGTCAGGCGTGATTCCGTGGTCTTTGATGGTTTCCGGG
>DASTPO010000245.1:0-5390 GCA_035762225.1 Candidatus Angelobacter sp. | reverse complement strand
CGCAGGAGTATTACTCCATGCCCATCTATCCCGCGCTGGCGCTGTTGTTGGGCTCGGCGGTGGCCTCCGCGCGCGCCCGCAGGCTGCGCTGGGGAAGCTGGACCCTGGCGGGAATATCAGCGTTGATCTTTGCCGCGCTGGTAGCGGTGCTTGCGATAGTTTGGCGCACGCCCGCGGTCGGAGATATCTCAAAGGCGCTCACGCAAAATCCTGATCTCTATACGCTCTCTCTCGGACATATGGGCGACCTCACGCTGGGCGCGTTTGCCTATTTGAAACTGCCCATGGCGATTGCGGCAGTTGCGTTCGCGATTATTGCTGTGGGACTGGTGGCGTGGCGCCATGAAGCTCGCAAAGCGGTCTTGGTTGTGGCCGCGGGAATGATTATTTTCTTCCAGGCCGCCCGCATTGCGTTGGTGCGGTTCGATGCCTATCTGGGCTCCTATCCGTTGGCGCAGAGCCTTCTGCACAGCCCGCCCGGGACATTGATTGAAGCGGATGCGTATTACGCGTTCTCGTCGGTCTTCTTTTATACCGGGCGAAACGCACTGCTTTTGAACGGCCGCATCAACAATCTCGAATACGGTTCTTACGCTCCCGGAGCGCCGGACGTATTCATCGACGACGCAAAGTTTGTCTCCCGCTGGCAGCAACCGGAGCGCTGTTACCTGCTGGCTTACGGCGACGAGAAATCGCGCCTGGAGAAAGTCGTTGGCGCTCCCAACCTGCATGTGGTGGCGGAGAATGCCGGGAATTTCCTGCTTACCAATCACCCGCTTCCCTGAGGCCGCATAACAAATGATGAATTGGGAAGAAAGCATACGGCTGGCGTTGAACGCACTTGGCGTGGACAAGGTAAAGGCCTTCTTGACCATGCTGGGGGTGATGATCGGCAGCGCTTCCATTGTGCTGGTGGTCACCATGGCCTCGACCGGCAAGGCTTATGTGGTGGCCCAGGTGGAGGGCATTGGCGCGAACCTGGCGTATGCCACGCTGGATCGCAACGGCGTGCCCACCATTCCCGACGATGAGCTCTCGGCCGACGATCTGACCGCTGTCCGGCAATCGCTTTCCATGGTGACGGCGGCCGCCGGCACCTATGACATCCCGTTCGATTTCCGGCTGCATGGCAAGACAGTGCGCGCGCGCCTGGTGGGTGTGAGCGAGGAATTCCAGACCATCCGAAACCTGATCATGGTGTCAGGGCGCTATTTCGATTCTGAAGATTTTGTCTCGCGCGCGAAAGTCTGCCTGGTGACCGAACATATTGCCCGCGAGACCTTCGGCCATGAATCCCCGGTAGGGCATCCACTCCAGTTCGAGCACCTGCGCTGCACGATTGTCGGCGTCTTCAGGGAAGGCGTGCCCACGTTTGGGCAATCGGAAATACAGAATGAGACGGTGCTCGTGCCATTCCCGCTGGCTAAAACCATCACCGGAGAGAATTTCTTCCAGGTGATCTACGCGCAGGCTGGCTCTTCTGACGAAGTTCCGGTGATGACCGAACAGATGGACCGATTACTGCATAGCCGTCATCGCAAGGTGGCGCGCTACACGGTGCAGAACCTCTCCTCGGTGCTGGAAACGGTGCACAGCATCTCGCTGGGCATGAGCCTGGTGCTGGTGGCAGTGGCGATCCTGACGTTGATTGTGGCGGGAGCGGGAATCATGAACATCATGTTCGTGAACGTGGCCCAGCGCACGCACGAGATCGGGATTCGCAAGGCGCTGGGAGCGCGTACCGCTGAGATCCGCCTGCAATTTGTGCTGGAAGCGGCATTCATCAGCCTGGCGGGCGCGATTATAGGGGTGATGATCGCGCTGGGGTTGATCTGGTTTTCTACCGGGCTGTTGGAAAACGGGCTGCCGCTCAGGGTTTCCTGGGAAGCCGTGGCGCTGGCCCTGCTGCTTTCCACCGGCGTTGGAGTAATCTTCGGCTACCGGCCGGCGAATGCCGCGGCGCTGCTCAATCCCGTGGAAGCGCTGCGCATCGATTGATCCGTCGCATATGTCAGGCCGCCTGTCCGGCGCAGAAACCTGACGCCCAGGCCCACTGGAAGTTGAACCCGCCCAGGTGCCCGGTAACATCCACGACCTCGCCGATGAAATAAAGCCCCGGAACCTTCCGGCTCTCCATGGTTCGGGCCGACAGTTCATTGGTATCGACGCCGCCCGCGGTTACTTCAGCCTTGGCATAGCCCTCAGTGCCGGCGGGAATGATCTGCCAGCGATGCAGGTTGCGCTCAAAATCTTCCAGCGCCTGATTGCTCCAGCCCTGAGGAGGATGCAACTCAAGCCAGCGATCGGCCAGGCGGCGGGGCAGTGCGCCGCGCAAAGCAGCTGTTGCAGCAGCCAGGGTACGCGGCAGTTTCGGATCGCGCATGGCAGCGGTCAGCAGTTGGTCCGGCGCCAGGTCGATGGCCACGGACGCCCCGGGCTTCCAATAAGAAGATATTTGCAGGACCGCCGGGCCGCTCAGCCCGCGATGCGTGATCAACATTTTTTCCCGGAAGCTCTGCGCGCCGATCGAAGCGACCACCTCGGCGGAGACTCCGGCAAGATCGCTGAAGGTGCGGCCGTCCTGATCATTGAAGGTGAACGGGACCAGGGCAGGGCGGGGTTCCACAATCCTGATTCCAAACTGCGCTGCCAGGTCATAGCCGAATGAAGTAGCGCCCATTTTGGGAATGGAGAGACCGCCGGTGGCGACGACCAGCGCTTCGGCGCAAAACTTCTGTTCCCCAACGCGGACAGCAAAATTCCCGCCACGCTCAACGCCGTTGATGCTGATGTTCGTAAGGGCCTCAACTCCGGCAGCGCGGCATTCCTGTTCCAGCATCGATACGATCTGTTGCGCCGAGCCATCGCAAAAAAGCTGGCCCAGGGTCTTCTCGTGATAAGCGATGCCGTGCTTTTCCACCAGCGCGATGAAATCAGCGGGTGTGTAACGCGCCAGCGCCGACTTGGCAAAGTGCGGGTTGGAGGAGATGAAATTTTCCGGACGGCAGTGCAGGTTGGTAAAGTTGCAGCGGCCGCCGCCTGAGATGAGTATCTTCTTGCCGATTCGTTCCGCGCGCTCCAGGACGGCTACGCGCCGTCCGCGCCTGCCGGCTTCCATGGCGCACATCAGGCCCGCGGCGCCGCCGCCCAGAATGATTACATCCCAAGTCTGCATAAATGAATGGTGCAGCGGCCGCCGCGATGAGCGCCGCGCGCGACAAGAGCAAAAGCCAATTTAATGGCGAAGAACCACGACGGCAAGCACGACCAATCCCAGCGTTATGACGATGTTCCAGACCAGAAGCGCGAGCAGCCATCTGCGCAGGCGTTCCTCGCGGGCCGCAGCCGCGTCATTGAGGAGATCGAAATCGGTTTTAAGCTGCACGGCGAACACCTTGAGCTGGTCAACATCGGCCGCCAGCAGCTGCACTACATCGGGCGCGGCGGACGCAGGCCCCTGCGACTGGGCGGCACGGGACTTGAGCGAATCGCGCAAAACCTGGCTGCCATGTTCGGCCGCGATGGGCGCCAGCACGCGCAATATGGAAGACAGCCATCCCATTCAGACACTCCTTTGCCGCTGAGCGGCGCACAACGATCATTAGACCATATTCGCCATGCGCAGCCGTTCTCGCGACTTATGCGCGCCCGCAATCGCCTGGAAGGTGGGTTTTCCGGCGGCAAGCGCTGTGCTAACCTGATGGAAGCCTTCCTTAAGCCGGGATGGCGGAACTGGCAGACGCAGCGGACTCAAAATCCGCCGAGGTTCACCCCTCGTGGGGGTTCAACTCCCCCTCCCGGCACCATCCGAACGCCATTACCATTCTTGCTTGGATTTCCCACTTCTGCGTTTTCCTCGCGGTTTTTCAATCGAGTAATCGCGCTTCGCAGCTGGTTTCAGACCACTTTCGAGCACTCGGTTTTCTCCCGTCGAATGGGAAAAACGTTCTCCAAGAAGGTCCCATTCCCCCTGAATTTTGAAATTTCCATCTGCTTCGGTTTCGATAACAATGTCCGCAACGTGCTTCCCAAGCTCCAACTTTGCACGCGTCGGATCAAGCTGGATCAACTCGCGGATAGATCGGATTCGACCGAGAGCAAAGTCCGCCAAACCCGGAAGCCTTTGTTCTGGTTTGCTTTCTTGCTCCCTGCGCACCAGACGCTTCATTTCGTTCAGTTCCCGCTCACGGGCGTTGAGGGCAGGAAGCAAAACGGACTGCGAGCCCTTTCCCTTGGCAACAGCATTAACAAGATTGGTCAGCTCCGTTTCCAGTTCCTTGATCCTTCCCGAGTAGTGCTGGACCTTGCCGCTTGACTCGCCTCTCGCCCACTCTCCGTTTTACTGCCAGAATTGGAGGCAGGAGGGCACGTAAGTGTCTGTAATAAAGATGCTTGAGGAGGAACACTCTATGCCCAAACGCCAGCAGAAATTACGAAGTTGTTTTCTATTGAGCCAATCCCTCCCGTTAGTGCGGAATCTCAGATTTGATGGCGCGGAATCGTGCGGAAATCCCCAAACAACTCCTCGGATGCCAGCGGAAAACCGTGATCGCCACATTTGCGGAAAGGACCTAGCAGCTTGACATTGGATCGCCGTAGCTTAATGTTTTATCACCGATTGTTAAGCTATGGACGTCTCAGCTACTTCAACTCATTAGTTGCAAGTGACGCGGTCATTCTCATCGCATACTTAGGTTCCTGATAGGTGGGAGTTTCTCTGAGAGAAATCGTGCTATACTCAATTTCGCAATGATGATACGGAACAAATCCATGATGAGACGGCGCGTCAATCGCGCTCGGCCTTCGGGATTTGTCTGTCCGTAATACCCTAAGTTCAGATCCAAATTCTCGAAGGCTCCGACAAAAAAAGTCGGGGCCTTTTGGCGTTTATGGAAGTTTTTGGCCGGTAGCCAAGCTGGAAAGGCACGTGACTGTTAATCACGCCATGCGCAGGTTCGAATCCTGCCCGGCCAGCCAAATTTCGAAGGAAGAAAGGCTCGTTTCTAGGAAGAACGCGGCTCTCATAAAGCCGTCGTGGATGGTTCGAATCCATCGCGAGCCACCAGTGGAGGGGCCTCCGGGAGGAGCAGTGCCTTATAAGCACTTCGGCGCCAGATTAGCGCGGCTAGGCGGGTTCGACTCCTGCACCCTCTACCAAAGGATGTTTCGCGCCGGTAGTTCAACGGATCAGAACAGTTGGCCTACACCCAACAGATGCGGGTTCAACTCCCGAACGGCGCACCATGCAGGATTAGCTCGAAGGTCGAGCCCGCGAACGATAATCGCGAGGTGTTGGTTCGATTCCAACATCCTGCACCATTTTGTTTGAAGGCGTGTGGCTGAAAGGATCAGGCACTTGACTACGAATCAAGTTCATGTGGGTTCGACTC
>DASTPO010000244.1:0-6211 GCA_035762225.1 Candidatus Angelobacter sp. | reverse complement strand
CCAACTTCTGTTCCCAAAGGCACGCTGCGAATTCTGGTGAGCGATGGCGAGACGCTGGACCGCGCCCGCCGCTCCAACCCGGCCATGAGCCGGCGGCTGGACCTGCACTCCACCATCGAACTGCTCAACAATGAGCACCTCAACGATCACTTGTATGTCTCCCTGCTGGAAGCAAACCCGCAGGCCACCGTTGAAGACAAGGTCATGCCGGCCGTGCCGTTGTCGGTAATGAATGTCATGGAAGGCATGCGCGCCACGCAGGAAATGGTGGTGTTCAACGAGTCGGCTGTGAATGAATCTTCCACGCCGGTCGGCTACGTGGTAAGCGGAGCACAGATCATCAGCTTGAGCATCAAGTAACTGTATTCCGGGCGTAGTCCGGGAAACTCCATCTGAACTTGGTTTCTGCACTCCGGTTGTATTTCTCCGGAAGGCCGGCTGCCACTCTGCACATACATCTGAAAGAGTCTTCGATGAGCCGTTGGCCGCCCTCCCGCCGCACTCCGGCTTTCAGGAGCTGATAACCTTGAATGTGATGAAAAGACTGTATTTCACCCTATTGATAACAGCTCTGGGTACCGCCGCCTTCGCGCAAGGCACGCGGCAATGGAAAGAAACCGGGTATGACGATTTTGAACGTGGCACCGCGCGCGGTGTGGCCATCCGCAGCACCGGCCAGATCGAACTCGCGCCCGCGTTCAAAGCGATCTACACCAGCCCATCGACTTTTATCTGGGGCATCGCGGCGGACAAGGATGGCGTTGTCTACGCGGCCACCGGCGCTCCTGGACGCGTTTATCGCATTACTCCTGATGGACGCTCGGCAATCATCTTCGAGCCCAAGGAGTTGCAGGTTCAATCCGTCGCCCTTGGTCCCGACGGCTCCGTCTACGCCGCCACCTCGCCGGACGGCAAGGTCTACCGCATCACGCGCAAGCCAGGCGGTTCGCCCAACGCGCCCGAATTCACCGTGGACACTTTCTTTGAGCCCAAGACCAAGTACATCTGGGACATGGCTTTTGACGCCCAGGGCCGGCTTTACCTTGCCACGGGTGACAACGGTGAGATCTTCCGAGTGGAGAGAAACGGGCAGGGAGCGGTCTTCTTCAAGTCGGATGAAGCGCATATCCGCGTTCTGACCTTTGATCCGCGGGGAAATCTCATTGCCGGCTCTGACGGCAGCGGGTTGATCTATCGCATCACTCCAGCTGGCGAAGGATTTGTCTTGTACAGCGCCGCAAAGAAAGAAATCACGGCGCTGGCGGTTGACACCGCCGGCAACATCTTTGCCGCGGGCACCGGCGACAAGCACACAGGCCAGCCCGGCCCAGCTCCCCAGGCGGCTTCCGGAGCCGCGCCTGGCGCGCAACCGGCTCCTGCCTTTGCCGGGAACCTGGCCGGCTCTGACGTCTACATGATCGCCCCGGACGGCTCACCCCGGAAGATCTGGTCGTCCCACGACGACATTGTTTATGCGCTCGCGTTCGATGCGGCCGGCCGCCTGGTGGCAGGCACCGGAAATAAGGGACGCATTTACGCGATCGAGAAAAATGGCGACTACACAGATTTGATCAAAGCCAGCGCCAACCAGGTGAGCGCGTTCGCCAAAGGCCCCAACGGATCTCTCTATTGCTCCAGCAGCAATCTGGGAAAGATTTTTGTGATGAGCAACAGCCCGGAGGCGGAAGGCACGTTTGAGAGCGATGTGCAGGACGCACATATCTTTTCGCGCTGGGGACGCGCCGAGGTCCGCGGCCGCGGCAACTTTGAGCTCTACGCCCGCAGCGGCAACGTCGATAACCCGGACCGCAATTGGAGTCCGTGGTCGCGAATCGACTTGAGCAAAGATGCGCGCACTGACGTGCCTGCCGCGCGCTTCATTCAATGGCGAGCGGTGCTCAAGCCCGCGAACCCTCCCACGCAGATCGATGACGTGGCAATCAACTATCTTTCCAAGAACGTCGCGCCGGTAGTGGATGAAGTGGTGGTGATGGTTGGCGCGCGCACCCAGCCGCAGCCCCGCAATACCGGCCCGGAGAACGTCACCATCAACCTGGGCGCGCCGCCGCAGCAGTTTCCCAATAACCACATTGAAGGCCCGCCAACCGCAACCAGGGACCGCGGCTACATTGCCGTGCGCTGGGGGGCGCATGATGAGAATGACGACAACCTGGTGTGTTCGGTTTATTACCGCGGCGACAATGAACGCGAGTGGAAGCTGCTGAAGTCCGGGATAACCGACAAGTTTTATTCGTTTGAATCAGGGCTGTTGCCGGACGGCGGCTACATTGTGAAGGTTGTCGCCAGCGATGCCCCGTCGCACAGCCCCGAAGACGCGCTCTCTGACGAGAAAGAGAGTTCGCGGTTTGAGATCGACAACACTCCGCCACGGGTTGAAAATCTGGCCGCGCGTCTTGAAGGCCAGGAATTGCATATCACCTTCCACGCCGCGGATGACGCTTCGCCCATTAAACGGGCCGAGTACTCAATTGACGCCGGTGACTGGCAATACGTGGAGCCGGTGGGCGCTCTCTCGGACGCTAGATCAGAAAACTACGATTTCAGCGTGCTGCTGGCCAACGTTCCGCCGCCGCAGGAGGAGCAACCGGAGCAGAAACGCAAGCGCGGCAAGCCGGCCCCCGCGCCGGCCACAGCTGCGCCACCCAGCGAGCATGTAGTGGTGGTACGGGTCTATGACCGCAGTGACAACGTGGCCACGGCGAAGTTTGTGACGAAGTAAAATCAAGCCGCGCACTCCCAGATATTCGAGAGAAGCCCCTCGTCCCAATCGATCGAGTGGATGAGTGGTAGAGCTCGTTCTGAGAAAGTACCTTCCGGAGAATCCACTTAGTCAGCCAACCTGCTGCTCACTTCTGGTCTCCTATCCAGCAGCAACCTACCTTCCCCTGGTGGAGAATCTATGAAGAATCGCACTCTCTCTGCCTGCGGCGTGTCCATTCTGGGCCTGCTCTTCACCGTTGCTCTTTCCGGCTGCGGCGGTGTAAGCTCCGGCTCCGCGACAACTACACCGACACCCCCTGGCGCAACGCCTACGCCCACTCCTGCCGCAGCGCGTGGAACGTTCATTTACTTCAATAATTCCAATGCTCAAACGGCCGGATACAAGCTCAATGGCGACGGCACGCTCACGCTCCTTTCGGGTTCTCCGTTCGCCGTGAGCGGAGGCCTGGCCGCGGCCGGAAGCTTCCTGGCTGTTTCATCCGGCAACACGGTTTCAACTTATCTGGTGGATCCTTCATCAGGAGCGCTCACCAAAGCCGCCAGCGGATCCGTGGTACAAGGCGGCAGCATAGTGGCTGACGCCAGCAATGTTTATTTAGCTGGGAATATTCCAGCCAGCACCGCCACGGGAATCTATGGCTTTGCCCTTTCTGCGAATGGTGCGCTCACTCCGCTGGCCGGTTCGCCATACACGTTTACGCAAGCATGCGATTTCTGCGACGTCCCGTTTGCACTGGCTCTGAACAACAATTTCCTGATCCAGGGCGGCGTGGGATTCCATGGCGTAGGCGACTTTACGGTCTATACCCGCGGCGGAGGCGGCGTTCTGGGCAAGGCGCAGATTTTGGGCACGGATGCCGAGGAGCGCGTTGCCATCCAGCATCCTGCTGGCAATTTTTCTTATGCGCTGAATACAGATGACTCTTCTCTCAGTGAGTTCACTACGGACGCTACCGGCAAGCCTGCGCCCGGCTCTCAAGTCTTCACGGGAACAGGCCAGGACCTGGCCGTGGACAGCACCGGAAGGTTTCTCCTGGTGGTGGACAATACGGGAGTAGTCCATGTGTTTGCAATCAACTCGTCCAACGGGAGCATGAGTCAGATTGGAACATCGGAAGCTGCTGGGAACGGCGCGGTTGGAATTTCAATCGACCCCAGCGGACGCTTCGTGGTTGTCTCGCAATCGGCGGGTTCCACGAACCTGGCTGGTGCAGCAAACCAGATCACGGTCTTCACTTTCGATTCCGGAACAGGAGCGATGAAAAAACTTCAGTCATATCCGCAGCCGAAAGCGCCCGGAGCAGTAGTCATGATCGCGCGCTAACGCCTGGAATGCTTAACCCGGATCGATGGGCCATCAGAAATTCTGGTGGTCCTTTTGTTTGGAAGGCGCACTTCCCCATGCAAATGGAAGTCGGAGGATTTCGGAAATGCTTTTCACCACATAATCCGGTTCTTCTTCCGGACCGATGGGCGCCTGCGATTTAAACTCGCCGTGGAGCAAACGAACAGTGTGCATTCCCAAGCCCTTGCCGGCTCGGATTTCACGCATAGGCCGGTCGCCGATCACAAGAATCTCGCCGGGCTTCAATCCTGTTCTCTTTTGGATTTTGAGGAAGGCCGCTTCTTTGGTCAGGACATTGCTGCGGTCGGCAAAATAGATTTTCTCGACTGACGGCTCGCGGTCCAGCCCCAGCGCTTTTACCTTGGCGTGCTGGGTCTTCGGCTCACCGAAGCTGACAATAAAATTTCGCACGCCTCGTTTGGCCAGGAA
Source organism: Candidatus Angelobacter sp. (assembly GCA_035762225.1). Lineage (GTDB taxonomy): Bacteria > Acidobacteriota > Terriglobia > Terriglobales > Acidobacteriaceae > Angelobacter. Next base: position 1,695 of record DASTPO010000244.1, on the reverse strand, counting down.
GCGGAGAAGCGGTAATGATCCGGAAAAGAGCGTGAGCGTGCCGACCGGGCAGTTGAAGTAGGCCTCGCGCGCCACGGCGATCACTTGGGCCGGGTCTGCTGCACCAAAATGGCGCGTTACCTCGGGATCAATGTGGCGCAGCATCGGGTCCTGGCGGAATTCGCGCATGCGGGCGCGGTAAACCTGCTCCACGTTGGCCCTGAGCCCGGCTTTGACCATGGCTTCCGCCGCATGGCGATGGGCCACGCGGACGCGCTGGCCCAGACAGTCATAGAGTGTGTCGTCCAGATCAAAGATCGCGCAGCGAATGACCGGCGCCGGGCCTGAGGCTCGCCTGCCTTTGGAGCGTGTCTGAGACTTGTTGATCGTGGGCGTCATGGCATCGAGATGAAATAGTTATTGTAATCAGACCTCCGGCGTCCGCCCATTTATGATGGTGAGCGCCCGATGCACTTCTGCCGCACGCACGGAACTCTGGAGAAAACATGACGCGCAACAGGGCTAACCGAACAGGCATCTGGATCGCTCTCTGTCTGGTTGTTGCCATCAGTTCGGCGTACGCAAGACGGCAATCTTCCACCGCCGGCTCCGCCGCGAAAGGAACAGTTATGGCAACTCACGCCACCGGATCATTTGAGGTAAAGATGGCTCCGCAGAAACCAGACAACCCGATAGAGGAAGCAGCGAACATCGGCAGGATGAGCCTTGACAAGCAGTTTCACGGCGACCTGGAAGCCACCAGCAAAGGCGAGATGCTGGCCATCAGCCCTGACACAAAGGGTTCGGGCGTTTATGTCGCCCTGGAGCGGGTAACCGGAACGCTCAAGGGCCGCACCGGCAGCTTTGTTCTTCACCATACCGGGATCATGAATCGCGGTGTTCCTCAACTGACAATCTCTGTGGCGCCGGACTCCGGTACCGGACAACTTACCGGCATCACCGGCACGATGAACATCAACATCGCCGGCGGAAAGCACTCCTACGACTTTGAATACACGCTGCCTGATGCTCACTAAACGAATCTGCTCGTGTTCGTGTGCCGCGCTGTTACAATCAACTGCATGGAGGAAAAGCTGCTGCTCATCCCCTGGATGGTGAGTGTGCTTTATAGCAGCGTCCCCCTTTTCTGGTTCGCCATCCATCCTCTGGCCCCGCGATGGCGCAAAATGCACGGCTCACCCTACAAGCTGCTGCTTCCCATCTGGGCGGCAATTATTTTTGTCCTTGCCTGGGTCACCTGGCCGTGGCGCGGCATGCAGCTCTATTCCTCGCTCTGGATGTGGGCGCCTGCGCTCTTATTCCTGCTGCCAAGCGTAAGGACCTATGCCGCAATCCGCTCGGAGTTTGGGGCGCACAAGTTGAGCGGAGAAGCTGAAGTCAGGCCGGACGAGCACGCACAGGAGCTGGTCTCCACCGGGATGCATTCGCGCATGCGCCACCCGATTTACGTCGCGCATCTTTCCAGCTTTGCCGGCTGGGCGGTTGGCAGCGGGTTGTTGGTGGCCTGGACTCTGCTTGTCGCAAGCGTCGTATTTACTTTTCCACTCATGATCTGGCTGGAGGAGCGCGAACTGGTGGCGCGATTTGGAACGCGCTATCGTGAATATCAGAGGCGTGTGCCGCTTATGCCCAACATATTTTCCTGGCAAGGCGGAAAGAAAACGGCTTCCAGTCAATTCACCCGGCGGAAGGGGC
>DASTPO010000243.1:0-12258 GCA_035762225.1 Candidatus Angelobacter sp. | reverse complement strand
CTGGCGCAAACGCGCGCCAAAAGTCTTCCGCGGCCTGCGCTTGGCGCTTCTATGCCTGATGCCCGTGGTCTGGATTTTCCCGTTCCGGGAGTTTTGGCATCCCGGCATAGGCTGTTTCCTCTGGATCGCGGCCATGATCGTGGCGCTGTTCTCCCATTCCTTATCCTCGGGATACCACCTCTGGAGCGCAAAAGGACAGGCCCGCTCCGCCTTGTTCACGTAGAATCTTGACCGTGCGATTATCCGGCAAAACAGCCATCATCACCGGCGGTGGCAGCGGGATTGGCAAAGCCATCGTCCAGGCATTCGTTCGCGAAGGCGCCAACGTGGTGATCGCCGGCCGCGATGGCAAAAAATTGGAGAGCGCTGCCCGCGAGATTGGCGAAAAGTGCCTGGTAGTCACCGCGGATGTCAGCAAAAAAGAAAATGTCGAAAAGCTGGTGGCTGCGGCGACGAACAAATTCAAACGCATTGATATTCTGGTGAACAACGCCGCGGTGCTGTTGCCGGGAACGGCGGAGACGCTCAGCGAAGAAGACTTTGACCAGACATTTGATATTAATGTCCGGGGGCTCTGGCTGATGTCGCGGGCTGTGCTGCCGCACATGCGGGCATCAGGCGGAGGGTCAATCATCAATGTCGCATCCGTGCTGAGCATGCTGGGAGCGCGCAACCGCGTGGCGTATGCGGCCTCCAAGGGTGCGGTGCTGGCCATGACCAAGGCCATGGCGCTGGATCATGCGGCAGAGCAGATCCGCGTGAACTGCATCTGTCCGGGAATTGTAGAGACGGAGATGGTGGCGAAGTTCAACACCGATGAGAGTGTCCGGCGGCAACGGCTGGCAATGCATCCCGTAGGGCGTTTTGGCAGGCCGGAAGATGTGGCGGGTCTTGCGGTCTTCCTGGCTAGCGATGAATCAGGCTGGACAACCGGCAGCGTGATGACGATCGATGGCGGATACAGCGCGCAGTGATTTTTTAGATAGCAGGAGAACAGGTGGGAAGACGTACCGTGAGTGCAGCGAAGAAGAAGATGAATCGAACGGCGAAACGGAAACAGCCCCAAGAAATCAACCTGCCCACGGCAGACGTGACGCAGTTTGAGCCGCTCGCGCGCCAGCGGCTCTCGCAGATGGCCTATGACTACGTGCGTTCCGGCGGCGGCGACGAGATCACCATGCGGGAAGACCGCGCCGGCTTTGAACGGCTCCGCCTCTTGCCCAACATCCTGGTGGATGTTTCAAAGATAGACACGCGGGTAACGCTGTTCGGCAACGAGCTTGAACATCCGATCATGCTGGCCCCAATCGCCTACCACCGCCTGTACCATCCTGAAGGCGAGCTGGGGACGGCGCGAGGAGCCAGCGCAACCGGCGCTCTGTATGCCATCAGCTCCTTTACCACCACGGCCATCGATGAGATTGCCCGCAACACGGAGCGGCCGCTCTGGTTCCAGCTTTACGTGCAGCGCGATCGGGGGTTCACCAAAGACATGGTCCAGCGCGCCGTGGCTTCAGGCTGCAAGGCGGTTTGCCTTACCGTGGATACGCCGGTGCTGGGCAATCGCTACGGACAAATGTCGTTTGGGCTGCCCAGTCATCTGGAATGCGTGCATCTGCGCGGGCTGGAATTGAAGAGTCCTATCCTTCATCAAGCCACTCAGGGCCACAAGACCCAGCGCAAAGGAATTTACGATGTGCTGTTCGATCCCACATTCAACTGGCGCGACGTAGAATGGCTGCGCTCGGTGGCTGGCGTTCCGGTGATCCTGAAAGGAGTGCTCGCGCCGGAGGATGGCAGGCGCGCAGTGGAGCACGGCGCCGACGGAGTGATCGTCTCCAACCACGGCGGGCGCAACCTGGATACAGTCCCGGCTACCATTGACGCACTTCCGCGCATGGTGGACGCGGTTGCGGGAAGAATTCCGGTTATGCTCGATAGCGGCGTGCGTCGCGGCACAGACGTGCTCATGGCCCTGGCGCTGGGCGCGAAAGCGGTGTTCATCGGGCGACCTTATATTTATGGGCTCGCGCTGGGCGGAGCCAAAGGCGTTGAGCGCGTGATTACGATCCTGCGTGACGAACTGGAGCGCGCCATGGCCCTGACCGGGCGGCGGTCCATCGCGGAGATTGACCGGTCAGTGTTGTGGGAGGCGCAGGGCGGCTATTAGTGACTGCCGTAAGCGACAGACCCACTTAGATGGAAAAACAAAAGACTATGAAGCCGTTACCCTCGCCTTGCACTCTTCGCATTGGCAGAGTTCGCGCAGGTAGTCCCATGAGTAAATGCCGCTGGCATGGCCGTCATTCCAGGCAATGTTCATGGCATAGCGGCCAACCGCCTTCACTTCATTCGGCTTGACCGGGGCCTTGTACATGGGCAGGAGAGTCGCAGCCTGTTTGGCCGGTTCACCGGGCTGGCGCTTGTGGTTATTGCGTTCTTCCGTGCAGGTAGCGCAGGGACAGGCGTCGCGCAGCCATTGAAAGCCGTAATGAGTGCGGTGTCCGTCGTCCCATTCAATGTCCATGCCGGTTCCGGTGGTGACGTTGACCTTAACGGATTTGGGATTGATGGGCACTGATCTTAAGTATATCAACCCAGGAAGCCTGCTCCCGCCCGCGCTCCTGATGCGCTAATAATCTAGACCGGCGCACTGATCTCTATTTTTTGAACAGCGCGTTCATCTCAGCATGCGGGACCGATTCCTGCGTTAGAGCGTTGTACGTTCCGGTGCTGTTGGCTTCGGTGGCCATGCGGCGCAGCAGGGCCATGGCAGCACGGTACGGGCCGGAGCCGTAGCTCACGCGCTTCACGCCCAGCCTGGTGAGTTCAGGGATAGACGGAACGCCCGGGCCGGCGAGAATATTTATCGGAGCGTGCCATTGCTCCACCATCTGGCGAATGTGTTCCGGTTTACGCAGGCCGGGAACAAAGATGCAGTCGCCGCCGGCCTTCAGATAGGCCGCTCCACGCTCGATCGTATTGCGCAGAGCGTCGGCGGGTTCCACGCCGGATTGCCAGTAGGCATCCACACGGGCATTGATGACCAGATGGATATTGAGCCTCTGCGCAGCGCGCCGGGCCGCCTGAATGCGTGCGATCTGCTCTGGAAGCGGAAAAAGTTCGCCCCGATCAGCTCCGCGAATCGCGTCCTCAAGATTCACGCCTACGGCGCCGGCGCGGATGACCTGTTCGATGGATGACTCCAGTTGGCGGACGTCGGCGGCAAAGCCGGATTCGATATCGGCGGTGACGGGAACAGACACAGAACGGGTGATCCGCTGAATGGCGGCAAGCATCTCTGGAAATGGGACATTCTGGCCGTCGGCATAGCCGAGGGCATTAGCGACGGCGGCGCTGCTGGTGGCAATCGCCGGGAACCCACATTGTTCGATGATGGCGGCGCTGGCTGCGTCCCAGGCGTTGATGAACACCACAGGCCCGGCTGCATGGTGCAGTTCCAGAAGAGCGGCAGCTTTCTGAGCTTGAGTCATGAGTACCTCTTTTTGCGCGAGCCAGGGAATAGTGAGCGAGAGAGACTCCAAGGCATGCATGCAAGCGCTCAATTTTAAACGCGCCGCCCCCTGATCGGGAATGTTGAACCGATTGCAGAAATTGAATCAGCCCGCTTCTGAAGTGTCTTCCGGTTTCAGCACGTGAGCAACCGCGCGAAAGATGTCGGCCACGCTGGCGGTGGTGGGAAGAAGAGCGTGCGCCAGCTCAGTGTTCTTGATGTTGGAAAAATAAAGCATGATGATCTTGATAGCCGGGTTGGCGGCGAGCAAATCCCGGGCAAAGCGGGTGCGTTCCATCTCCGGAACGCTGAAGCCAAGAACGGCCGCGTCAAATGTGGAGCGGGCAATAACCTGGGAGGCCTGTTCCGCGGTGCTGGCAATTTCTACGTCGAAACCGCCGGCGATCAGGGCGTTACGCCTTTCTTCCATGAGTTCGCGGATATAGCCGATGAGCAAAACCCTTGCCATAGCCCTCCAATGCTCAGACAAAAGAAAACCAATAGAGGGGAAAGCAAACGGGTGTCCCCCATTCAAGAGCCATGGAACTTTTTCATCGCAGGTCGATGGGAGGTATCCACGACTCAGTCTCGGCAGGCATCCGGCCAGCAAACGCGGCTCGCCGGGTACCGCCGTTCATCTACCGCCGCCTGAAAGGGGGTCATCAAGGCAAATCGGTATAATGCTCGCCGGGCGGAAAGCACTAAGCCCGTCAAACTCGTGTCAACCAGCTATAATACTACAGTCAAGATGCCGGAACCCCGAATCTTGCCAGCAGTAAGGCATGTGTGTCTTTTCGTTTGAAATCCCTTGGAGTAAAGATGAAAACTGTATCTCTTGAACAGGAGCTGAACCCCTGGGAAGCACAGGCAGCTCGTTTTGATTTTGCCGCGCAAAAACTAAACCTGGATGAAGGCTTGTGGAAGATCCTGCGCTATCCCCAGCGTGAAATTATTGTCCACATCCCTGTTGCCATGGACAATGGCACCCTGGAGGTCTTCACCGGCTTTCGCGTGCAGCATTCCATTGCCCGCGGTCCGGCCAAAGGCGGCGTGCGTTACGCGCCGGACGTTACCCTGGACGAAGTCCGCGCCCTGGCCAGCTGGATGACATGGAAGTGCGCTGTCGTCAACATTCCCTTCGGCGGAGCCAAGGGTGGGATCATTGTCGATCCCAAGAAGATGAGCCTCTCCGAACTGGAGAAGATGACCCGCCGCTATACCGCTGAACTTATCGAGTTTCTTGGCCCTGAGAAAGACGTTCCCGCCCCCGACATCAACACCAACGAACAAACCATGGCCTGGATGATGGACACGTATTCGATGCACATGCGTCAAACCGTCACGGCCGTGGTCACCGGCAAGCCGATTAACATCGGAGGGTCCCGCGGACGCCGAGAAGCCACCGGACGCGGCGTAATGATCAATTGTGATGAGGCCCTGCGCAAGTTTGACATGGCCCGCGAGTCAACCCGCGTGGTGATCCAGGGATTCGGCAACGTCGGTTCCAACGCAGCCAAGCTAATGTCTGACGCCGGTTACCAGATCATCGGCATTGCTGAATACGATGGCGGGCTTTTCAACAGCCATGGCATCGACATTGACAACCTGCTGGAGCATCGTGACCGCAACAAGACGATTGTCGGTTTTCCCGGAGCCGAAGCCGCCGATCCCAAGCAGCTGTTGCTGGCCGATTGCGATATCCTCATTCCTGCCGCGACTGAAAACGTAATCACCAGCCAGAACGCGGCCGGCATCAAGGCAAAAATCATCTGCGAAGGCGCCAACGGTCCCACCACTGCGGCGGCGGATGAGATCCTGGCCGATAAGCGGGTCTTTGTCATTCCGGATATTCTTGCCAACGCCGGCGGCGTGACAGCTTCCTATTTTGAATGGGTGCAGGACCGCCAGGGTTATTTCTGGAAGGAATCTTCCGTGAATGAACAACTGGAGTTCATCCTGCGCGAGGCTTTTGAGGATGTCGTCCACTTCTCCGACACGCACAAGGTGAACAACCGCATTGCCGCGTATATGCTCGCGATCAGCCGCGTTGCTCACACCATCAAGCTGCGCGGCATTTACGCGTAGTACCAACAGGGAAAAGCTGATTCACATGCAAAGGGCCGCGAGAAAATCGCGGCCCTTTTTTGAATGCCAATTGGATTGATTTTAGCGGCGGCCCTTCTTCTTTTTGCTGCCGCCCTTTTTCTTGCCGGCCTTCTTTTTCGCGGATTTCTTAGCCGCCTTCATTGCCGGCTTCTTCTTTCCGCCTGCCTTTTTGGCGCTCTTTTTCTTAGCGGGTTTCTTTTTCGCCGCAGGTTTCTTTTTGGCTGCCGGCTTTTTCTTCCCGCCACCACCGCCGCCGCCGCTGCGCTTCGGAGCGGGCGCGCTTACTGGAGCTGAATCTTCGCCGCCTGCTGGTTCGTCCGAGCTGTTGCCGCCGCCACCCTCAGCGCCGATAGATTCTTCTTCTTCCTCGTCATAATCTTCTTCGGTTGATCCGCTACCGTAGCCACCGACGTCGCCATATTCTTCATCCATATCGTCCTCGTGTCTTGCTTTGAGGGTCTCATCGTAAAAGCTCATGTTTCCTCCAGAAAAATTAAGGCCGCGACATCACAAACGCGCAAACAAAACAGGCGCGGATTATATCAAGCCATGTGAATCATGTGTCAAATCCGCGCACCTCAGTGTGCAGCCTGGAGCGCGAATAATCAAGTTCATTGGCTCTTGGCGTTGAGAGATTCCGTGTGAGTCTTCGCGGCGGCAGTACTGGATTTCGCTTTCGTGGTAGCGGTATGGGTCTTCCTGTGTCTTCTTGGCGGCGCTTTGTCAGCCTCGCCGGGAGCCAGGGGTTTATAAATCACCAGGACGCGACGGCGTCGTAACTCGTTTCCTTTCAATCCGTTCCAGCGGCGGAGCCGGTCCGGCGGCACGCCAAAATCTTCCGCAACAGTAAGCACGGTATCACCGGTATGCGTTTTGTAATGCGAGGCGTATCGCGAATAGACAATCTTGCCGTTGGTCCCTGAGCCGCTTACTGGAATCACCAGCTTGGTGTCAGCCGCTAGACCCGTTCCAGTCAGATCATTGGCCTGGGCAATCACCCTTTCGGTGGTGTGGTACTTGCGCGCGACGCCGGCCAGCGTGTCGCCTGGCTGGACTTTGTAGTAGCGCCACACCACGCGCTTTTCCCGCGGAATGGCGGCGATGGCGGTCTCGTATTTTTCCTTTGTGCCTTCAGGCAAATGAAGATCAAATGGCTGGTCTTTCGGAGTAGTGCGGCGCAGCAGGCTGGGATTGAGATCGATCAGTTCATCCAGCGGCGCGTCCACGCATTCCGCCACCAGGCGCAGGTCCACAGGATAATCGACCTTTACCGCGTCGTATTTCATCGGCGGATCGGGCTGCACGGCGTCCAGGCCATATTGGGCCGGATTCTTGGACATGATGGTCATGGCCAGAATGATGGGCACGTAGTTCTTGGTTTCTCCCGGCAAAACATTACGCCGGTAGAGTTCCCAGAAATCGGCATACCCGGTTCGCTTCACCGCCTGTTGCACATTGCCGGGACCGGAGTTGTACGCGGCCATAGCCAGATACCAGTCGCCAAACTGGTTGTAGAGATCGCGCAGATGCCGGGCTGCGGCGCGCGTGGACTTTTCCGGGTCCTGTCGATCGTCAACCCACCACGTACGGCGCAATCCATAGCCAACGCCCCGGCTGGACATGAATTGCCACATTCCCCGGGCGCGGGCGCGCGAAAGCGCCATCGGCTTGAACCCTGACTCAGCTTGTGCGAGATAGATCAGATCCTGCGGAACACCTTCCTCCTGGAAGATCCTCAAAATCATCTCGCGATAGCGGCCGGAGCGCGTCCAGGCGCCTTCAAATACTCCTCTTCCACGCGTGGAAAAATAACTGATGTAACCGGCCACGTAGTCGTTGATCATCAACGGCAAGTCGGATTGGGTGTGCTTTAGGTCAGCTTCCGCTTTTGCCTTCAGATTGGGATCGGAGGGGAAGGTCACCTGATTGGCTTCATCAATCGGAGCCGGCTCTGCCTGTTGCTCGGTGAATCCGTCGCCTTCCTTGAAAGCCACCATCTCCAGCTTGTTGATCTCGTCGGTGATCTTGTCGAACTCCTGTTGCAGACGGTCGTCCGACTTCACATCCACCGGGCCCTGCATCAGGATGTCCACGGCGCGGTTGAAATCTTCTTTGGCGGCATCCAGATGTCCAGCCTTGTAATCTTCCTGGCCTGCCGCGTAGGCCTTTTCAGCTTCCGCAATCATGCCCGGGACGGGATCGGCTTTTTCCGGCTGTGGGGTTGGGGCAGCCTGCTGTGCTTTGGCCGGCGGTTCCGGTGTGGAGGCAGGCGCCACGGGGGTCGAGGTCTGCTGCACCGTTGGAGCCATGGCCTGGGGCGCCGGGCGGGCGGACTTCCCGTTGTCGTCTCCAGTGCACGAGGCCAGCAGCAAAACTGCCAAGCTAAGAAACGCTATGCTCAAACGCTTTACACAGAACGCCATAAAAAAGCTGCTTTCCTTCTCATCATACCGTTACTTTGGACGAGCCCTGCTGCCGGCGGGCAGCTGAGAAAATCCCTGAAGACCGGAATCATTTCATTGTGCCACGAATAAAAAGAAACAGGCCCCGGAAACCGCCGGGGCCTATGGTTACTTTGGGGCAATGAGTCAGTTCCGGACCCGACCCGCTACCAGCTTACGCGCAAACCGAACTGGAATTGCCGGGGATCAAACGCCGCGGTCGGCGTGCCGGCTGAGGTGTAAAGAGTGTTCACATCAGCCACGTTGAAGCGGTTGATGAAGTTGAAAACATCCACGCTTCCTTGCAGCTTCACGCGCTCGGAAAAGCTTACGACCTTCGCCACACGCATGTCAGTAAAGATGGTCATGGGCCGGGTGCCGGCATTACGTCCCAAATTCCCGTCGAGTGAACCGGTAAACACACCATCCAGCGGATTCGAGTCAATGAAACACGGGATCTGGAATGCCCCGGTCGGAGACGCCTTGGATGCCACGGTCGGGAAGCCGCAGGCATTGGTCGGCGTGGTGGGAGCAACCGCATTGGGGCGATCGGTTGACGTGCTGAAGTTAAAGTTCTGGTCCGTCGCGGTCACGATGTTGAATGGCCGTCCGGAGCTGAACTCAATGATCGGGGCGACTGTCCAATCGCTGAAGAGCTTGCCCATCATGCTGGTGCCTGCTTTGCCGCTCTGATAAATACCGCTGAAGACGAAGCGATGGCGCTGGTCAAACGTGGAGTTGGCGCGTTCCTGCTGCGGTTGTAGATCATCCTGGGGTGAGAGCAGGGTTTGCAGATCGGTTGAATCGTCGATGGCATGGGACCAGGTATAAGACGCCAGCAACTCGTAGTGGTTCTTCATGCGCTTGCGCAGGTTCAGCGTCATCCCGTTGTACACCGAGCTGCCGTTGGAGAAGTTCGCCACCATGTCGCTGAAGGGCACTGTGGTGCCAAGGCCCAGGCGGTATTGCCCCGCCACCAGCGAAGCCAGGCCGGCGCAGGGTGCGAAAACCGAAGTCAGTGACGGATTGATTCCGGAAGGACGGAAGAAGCTCAGCAGCGCGGGCGGCACAAACGCTCCAGCAGGGCCCACATTGCAGGTGGCGATGGTGAGCGGATTGGTGAACAGCGGCTGGGAATTCGCCACTGCCCATGAGTTGGCGCGCTCCCAGTTCTCGATCAGCGCTTTCGGGTTCGCCGGATTAACGTTGATGGGACGATTCAGATGGTGCCCGCCGGTGAAGTTGTAGGTCGCGGTGAAGGCAAAATCATGTCCCAGATCGTGCTCAATGGAAAGGCCAGCTTGCTCCGCATAACCGTATTGAAAGTTCTTTCCTGTGGGGAAACCAAACGGCTGCGAGATCAGTGGAACGCCGGCGGCCAAATAAGCCTGGTTGGCGAAGACTGACGGCGCGTTGGGCGTGGGATTAAAGCGCTGCTGGGAATCGATGAAGTTGGCGGCGCTGGCCAGACCCGGCGGCAGACAATTGCCCACTCCCAGCAGTCCCTGGAAGGCGTTGGTCGCATTCAGGTTGAGCGCGGCCGCGGGCGAAGGCGGCAGAGCCGGATTGCAGGGCGATCCACCGAACAAAATGAACTGCGGCGCCTGGCTGCCATCGGCTACGTCGGAATCGAATGCCAGCGCCAGCAGCGGATGGTCATAGAACATTCCGTACGACGAGCGGATCACGGTCTTTCCGTTGCCCTTGGGGTCCCAGGCAAGGCCAATGCGCGGAGCGATGTTGTTGCTGTCTCGCGGGATACCCTGGGTGATACCGAGCGCATCCTGGGCTGACTGTGAAATCGCGTTTACCGCCTTGAACTGTGGCGACAATTCATAGTCATAACGCACGCCGTAATTGAGCGTCAGATTGTTGCTGACCCGCCAGGAATCCTGCGCGAAGATTCCTGTGTAGGTGGTGCTGAACTCGTCGTGCGGATTGCCGATGCCCTGAATGAAGACCTGCGGAAGACCCAGGCCGTAAGCTTGCACGGCGGAAAAGCTTGGCGCGTTGATTAGCCCGAAATTGCTGTTGAGGCTGGAAGCCCCCAGCTCGCTGAAGTTGTAGATGCCGCCGAAGTTGACTGTGAAGTCCGCCACGATCGGCAGGTAGCTGAGGTCGCCGCCAAATTTGAAACTGTGCCGGCCCTTGATCAGAGAAAAATTGTCGCCACCCTGATGGCGTTTTTGTACCCGCTGCACAAAAGAGAACGGTTCGCGTCCGAAGAAAGCCACTCCAGGGATGTTGACGGCCACGTCACCGCCGCCCGGAGCACGGGAAAAGTTGTACAGCAGCCCGCGGCGTGAGAATTCATAGCGCGCTTCATTGATTTTGTTATTTCCCAGGATCCATGTGTCCTGCACGCCGATGTTTCCGTCGTGATAATTCTGCGTTGAGGTGCGCGAGAAGGCGTTCTGGCCAAAGTCCTGGTTTTGCGCGTTTACCTGGATGCCGGTCTGGTCGCTGGGGCTGATGCCGCCCCGGATCATGATGGAGTTGTTCGCGGTAAACCGGTGGTCCAGGCGCAATGAGTAGATATCAGTCTTTTCTGAAACCGGATAGTTCCCGGTCTGGCTGAGCAGGTTGTGGAAAGAAGCGGGCAGTGGCGCGCCGGTCGTCGGGAAGAAGCCAAGCGCGGTGAGCGCTCCGGGCGCACCCGCCAGCGAGACTGCGGAGCCTCCTGCCGCAAGCTGCGCATAACCGGCAAAGACTGGAAACAGCGGGTTGGCCGGCGCCGGGGCGCCCGCCAGGAATTGTGCCTGGGCTGGGGTCACCAGCGAGCCCGCGGGAAGACCAAAGTTAGCCGCGTTGGCCAGTGGAACCAGGCCAAAGTTGTTCGCACCGATGGTGGAGAACCCTGTTTCCTGCCGCCGCGTGGTTTCAAAGGAGAAGTAGTAGAACGTGCGGTCTTTTTTGAGTGTTCCACCGAATGCCAATCCCGCCTGTACGCGCGTGTAAGCCGGATCAGGAGTGTTGCTGAACGGGTTCTGTGCCTGGAAGTTACGGTTGCGCAGGTAGCCAAACACGCTGCCATGAAAATCATTGGTGCCGGACTTGGTAATGATGTTCACCACGCCGCCGGAGGCGCGTCCATATTCGGCTTCGTAACCGTTGGTGATGATCTGAAATTCCTGCACGCCTTCCTGCGAGAGCGTGGAGCGAATGCCGTTCACGGCGTTGTCCACGGCATCCATGCCGTCAACGTTCACCACGTTGGAGCGCGCGCGCTGACCGCCAAAATTCAGGCCGGAAGTCGGCGCCGCCCCGATGCTCGGCGCTACGTCCCGCTGTACCTGTGAGTTGGTCAGCGAGAAGTTCACGTAATTGCGGCCGTTGATGGGCAGGTTCTCGATGCGCTGCTGGCCGATCGTCGTGCTTGTGGAAGTCTTTGCCGTCTCAACCAGCAACGGCTCGCTCGTGACTGTAATCTCAGTTTCCGCCGTTGGCAGTTGCATGGTGATCGGGTAATCGGCGGCCTGCCCCACGGTGAGTGACACGTCCCTGGCCAGCAATTTGGCAAAGCCCTTCGCGGTAACGGTCAGCTCGTAGTGGCCCGGCGGGAGGGAAAGCAGAGTGTAATATCCGTTCTCATTGGTCTGGGCAGAACGCTCAAAGTTTCTGGCCTCGTCCTTCACTGTCACCGTGGCGCCTTGAATCACGGCGCCGTTTGGATCTTTCACTGTTCCGCGCAGGTCGGCAGTGGCCGCAGTCTGGCCAACGGCAGAAACGGCCATGAAAAGCACAAGCAATGCGGACGCCAAGCGCTGAAAATTGTTCATCGGATAATACTCCCTGGCCCTTCGGGCCCAAATGATTGGTGGTTCGCACAAAATAGGCGGATGGTTGCGTTTTTTTACCATCCTTTTTGGTGCAAACGCAAGAAAGTTATTTGAGGCTCGCACCAAGGTGACCTCTGGTGACAACCTTTTCCTTTACAATCCAGGTACGCCTTCATAAACTAAGGCCACTCTCCCCAGGCAGTCTCTTAAATATCCCGGTAAACTTGGGATAAGCACATCTCCTCTTTCGCGCTTTCGCACGGAGATTTGGTTTTCTGATGGACGGCTTAGCTGTGGTGAAGACAAAAACACAGGGCAGGGATTATGTAAACGCGTTTGCCACCGCCGTGGCCGCGCTGAGCCGTGCCGGAGAAGATATAACCGCGCGCGTGCTGGAGATGCTGGTCAGCGACTTTGA
>DASTPO010000242.1:0-12186 GCA_035762225.1 Candidatus Angelobacter sp. | reverse complement strand
GAGATGCAAGCGCGTCCGATTTCGGTGCATGACGGAAGCGGGGTGAGGGACGTTGAATGTTTCTCAACTCTCTACACCTACAAGAATAGCGTCATTTTCCTCGGCCCTCAATATAATCTTAACGATAGAATTCCCTCGCCCTGCTCAGGACTTTTAAGAACATGGACAATAAAGCCATCGCCAACATTTTTTATGAGACTGCCGAACTGATGAAGGTAGCGGCTGCCGACTCGTTTCGCATTCGCTCCTATGAGCGCGCGGCGGAGGCGCTGGAAGGCTGGCCGCAGCAGGTTTCGGAGATTTATCAGGACGAAAAAGCGCTGCTGGCGATCCCCGGCATCGGCAAGGGAATGGCGGCCAACATCCGCGAGCTCATGACCTCAGGCAAGCTGCCCCAGCATGAAGAGATGTTGCAGAAGTTTCGTCCGGAAATGCTTCAGCTGCTCAAGATCTCCGGGCTGGGACCCAAGACCATTGCGTTGATCTGGGACGCTTTCAAAGTCTGCGACGTTGAGGGCGTAGCCAGGCTGGCTACAGAAGGGAAGCTGCGCACGCTGCCGCGGCAAAGCGAGAAGTCAGAGCAGAAGATATTGAAGGCGATCGAGAGCTATCGTCAATTGACGGGACGGTTTCTGATCAGCGTCGCGGATGAAATCGCAGCCAAGATGACGGAGTTTCTTGCCGGACTGCCGGGCGTGGAGAAAGTAACGCCTGCCGGATCGCTGCGCCGCGGACGCGAGACAGTAGGCGATCTCGACCTGCTGGTGACAGGGAAATGCTGTGAAAGCGATACGCAGCGCAATAAGGTAATCGAGCGCATCCTGAGTTTTCCCGGCATTCTGGAGGTGTTGGCCAAGGGTGAAAACAAAGTCAGCTTCAAGCTGCGCAGCGGCATGCAGGTAGATGTGCGGCTGCTGTTGCCGGATTCGTTCGGCGCGGCTCTGCAATATTTCACCGGATCGAAGAACCACAACGTGCAATTACGGCAGCGCGCCCTGAAGCAGGGCTACACGCTGAATGAATACGGGCTGGTGCGCATGGAAGACAACAAGCGCGTGGCCAGCAAGACGGAAGAAGAGATCTATAAGAAGCTGGGGCTGGCTTACATTCCGCCGGAGCTGCGGGAAGATTGCGGCGAGATACCGGCGGCCGCCGAGGGCAAGCTGCCCGAGCTGATCACGCAGGCCGATCTCCAGGGCGACGTGCACATGCATACGGTGGAAACCGACGGGAAGTGCACGATCGAGGAGATGGCGGAAGCGGCGCTGGCGCGCGGCTATCAATACATGGCCATCACTGACCACTCCAAGAACCTGGCTTTTGCCAATGGGCTGGACGACAAGCGTGCAGAGGCGCATATCAAGAAGATCCGGGCCGCGGCGAAGAAAATGCCGGGCATCACGATCTTTGCGGGGATCGAGGTGGACATCCTGGCGGACGGCGAACTTGACCTGTCGGATTCGGTGCTGGAGCAGATGGATCTCGTAATCGCCAGCGTGCATTCGCACTTCAACCAGGAACCGGCGCAGATGACGGACCGTCTGCTGCGCGTGATCGGAAATCCCAACACGTCCCTGATGGGCCATCCGACGGGGCGCATGCTGTTGCGGCGCGAAGGCTTCAGCTTCGATTACGACAAAGTCTTTACCGCCGCAGCTAAGGCAGGCGTAGCCATGGAGCACAACGCCTATCCTGACCGGCTGGACCTGCGCGACCAGCATCTGCGCATGGCCAAGGCGAGGGGAGTGAAGTTTGTGATTAATACTGACGCACACCATACGTCGCACATGGAAAAGATCCGCTACGGAATCCTGCAACTGCGGCGGGCGTGGATTACCAAGGACGACGTGCTGAACACCTTGCCGGTGGCGGAGTTCGCGAAGATGATGCGGCGGGGGCGGCAGGTACTGGCGAAGGTTTCATAGGCGGTTGGCGCGACATGTGATTTCAGCATCTCAGAAGTGTATTCTGATCGCGGAGCCATTCATGCCTGACAACGCCCCTCCCAATCCCACGCCGGACAAACCGGCGCAAGCCGCACCCAGGCCCTCGCCGGCCAGCCAGCCGAACGCGGGACATATTCCAATTACGGAGGAACTGGACAGCGCAAAATGGACTCTGCCGCCAATCTTGCCGCTGCTGGCAGGGCTGGCGCTGGTGGCTGTAGTGTTGGCTGTGGTTTTGACGACCACCAAGGCCAAGCCCAGCGCGTCTCTCAAGATCAACAAGGTGGTGTCGGCCGACCAGCAGGGCAATACCATGGTGGCGGTGCAGGTGAAGGTCGACAACCAGGTGGAGACCCCACTGTGGATACAAAACATCAATGCCGAGCTCGAGATGCCGGATGGCAGGAAATACCGAGACCGGGCAGCGACATCAGTGGATGCTCCGCGCTACATGGAGGCGTTTCCCGCGCTGGAAGAAGCCAGAGCCGACTGGCTCCACGAGGAGCTGAAGATCCCTTCGAAAACGTCCTATACGGGGACAGCGATTTTTTCTTTTCCGGTCAGCAAGGTGACATTTGACGGCCGCAAGGCCATCAGTCTGCGCATTGAGATGTATGACCATCCCTCCATGGTGGTGGTGGAGACACCCCCGGCAAAACCTTGAACCCGCGAAGACCATGACCACCGAACTCCGGGACGCCTTGTCACCCGGCGCGTCATGCCTTGATCAGCAGGTTGGCCGCTTGTGATTCAGCCCAAATCGTTTTGACATTAAACTTTCTTCTTGACATTTCAACCAGCTGATAGAGAATGGCCCGCTCGGATGGTTACCCAGCGGGCGTTCGTTTTGGACGCTATCCCGAACGAACGTTCGTAAGAACCAGCGTTCCCCCGGAGGAAACATGAAACGCCTTATGCTCTTGCTCATTGCCGGCTGCGTTCTTCTTCTTTCTCACTCTTACATGGTGGCGCAGGTGAGCGCCGCGGATGCACAACTGAATGGAACCGTGCGTGACCAGACGGGCAGCGTGATCGTGAGGGCCGCGGTGTCACTGCGCAACGTGGATACCAACCAGGTTTACAAATCTACCTCCAACGGCGTTGGGTTCTACATTTTCACCAATATCCAGCCGGGAAACTATGAGCTGAGCGCGGAATCGCAGGGCTTTGCCAAGTATTCGCAGACAGGAATCGTGCTACGGGTGGCGCAGGTAGCGACGATCGATGTGGGCTTGAAAGTTGCGGGCACCAGCCAGGAAGTGGTGGTGAATACCGAAGCTCCCACCATCGAGCCTACGCGAACGGAAGTGAGCCAGGTGGTGGAGACCCAGCAGATTCAGGCGCTGCCCATATCAGGCCGGCTCTTCACCGATTTTGCCCTGTTGAGCCCGGGCGTAACCACCGGAAGAATCAGCCTGCAATCGACGTTCACTGATCCCAATGTCACGCGTATTTCCTTTGGCGGACAGCGCGACTTGAACAACAGCGTGACTGTGGACGGCGCAGACAACATCAATACGGCCACCGGATCGCAGCGGGCGACGCCATCGCAGGAGGCGGTAAACGAATTCCGCGTGGTAAACAACAGCTTTGCCGCGGAGTACGGTCGCGCGCTGGGCGGGATCGTGAACATCGTGACCAAATCAGGCACCAACGACGTTCATGGCTCGATATACGAATACTTCATGAACAACAAGCTGGATGCGACTTCTCCGCTGACCCAGCCGGGGTTTGACACCTTCCGGCAAAACCAGTTTGGCGCGACGCTGGGCGGGCCGATCAAGAGAGACAAGACTTTTTATTTCGTCAATTATGAAGGTCAGAGGAGAGCGCAGTCACCGCAATACCCGGGACTGCTGATCAGCAACATCACGACGATCAACGCGCTCAAAACCAGCCTGGGTATCGCGCCGGAAAATCTGAACGTGCTGAAGACCGCGGACGTGGACAACGGCTTTCTGAAGGTGGAACACCAGTTGACAGAACACAATCGCCTGAGCGCGCGCTACTCCATCCAGGACGCCACCAACCTGAACATGCTGGTGGGCGAGACGCTGGACGGAGGCGGCGTGGGCGCGCCCAGCAGCGGACGCAACGGATCGCTGCGCGATCAGGACCTGGTGGGAACGCTGACGACACAGCTGGGAGAGAACAAGGTCAATTCACTTCTGCTGCAATGGGCGCGGCGCAACTACGGCTTTGAAGGGGTGACCGGGCAACCCAATCTGGATGTGCCCAACCTGCTTTTGTTTGGCCATAACTTTGGCGCGTTTGATCGCTACAACGAGACGCGCATTCAGGGTTCGGACACTTTTTCGCTCGTCCATGGCAAGCACTATGCGAAGTTTGGCTTTGATACCAATTACATTCGCAACTTCGTGATCTGGCCAGGATTTACGCCGGCGCGCATCATCTTTCCCAGTCTGGGAGACCTGCTGGCATCCGGCAAAGCGGACTGGGGAACAACGCCGTGCCCACCCCCGCTGCTTGGACTGGTTGCGCCCTGCCTGGCGGCATTTTTCTGGGGCGCACCGATTGGACCGGGACCATTCAATCCGAACGCCGCCTCGCCTTCAGTTCCCACCACCTGGGCGAGCGCTTTTCTGGCCTCGCAGGCGCCAAATTTCTTTGTTCACGTGAACCACAGCTACTACGGTTTCTTTGCCCAGGACCAATACCGGCTGACGCCAAAGCTGACCGTGAATTACGGCCTGCGATATGACGTGGAGGCGGGGCTGGGATTCTTCGTTAATGGAGACCACAATAACTTCCAGCCTCGCGTGGGGCTGGCTTACGCGCCGGATTCAAAAACGGTGATCCGCGCCGGCTATGGCATCTTCAACGATAAGTACAGCCTGACCTTCTTCTTTGTTCCGGCGCCACAGCGTCCGCCGGTGATTGCGGGGTTGCCAACGGTCCAGAACCAGACCACCGGCACGTATCTGCTGAACAGCATCTTTCTGCCAACGCCGTGCGTGATACCGGGATGCCCGACACCGCCGCCAGGCTCGCCGTTGCCGCCGGGAACGGTGCCGCCGCCGCTGCTGACCTCGGCATTTGAAAACCTGATCAATAACGGATTATTCCCCAACAACTCGCTGTTCGCCCAGGGCGGAACCGCGGTGGACCGCAATTTGCGTAATCCGTACACGGAGCAGACCAACCTGGAAATCGATCGCACAATCGGCGGTGGATTGACGGTGAGCGCAGGTTACATGTTTGTGGCCGGGCACAAGCTGGTTCGACCAATCGACCTTAACGTCGGGCCGCCGGTGGGCGTGGAACCCGGTACGGGCAAGGACATTTACGCATTTGCCATCAACGATCCTAATATTCCGGCTCCTCCGGCCGGATCGCACGGAACCAACGGCATTTTCTATTTCACAGATTCCACCGGCAACTCGGTCTATCACGGGTTGACGCTGCAGGTGATCGAGAAGGCGGGAAAATATTTTTCACTCAACGCAAATTACACGCTTTCCCACACGCTGGATGACGGGACGTTTGTGACGTTTGTCAGCACGCCGCAATCGAATGCTCAACGCAACCTGGAGCGCGCCAATTCCAACCAGGATGCGCGCCACCGGTTTGTGGCCAACTTTGTGGCGGAGGGCCCGCAGCGTACCTTGCTGCGGAACTTCCAGCTCAGCAGCATCGTGACGTTGCAGTCAGCCAGGCCGTTTACCTTGTTCGTGGGCTTTGACGCCAACAACGACGGCAATCCGGTGACGGACAGAGTGGGGAATTCGCCGCGCAACAGTTATCGCGGCGATAACCTGGAAACCGTTGACCTCCGCCTTTCCCGCGGGATTCACCTGGGAGAGCGCAAGCTGTTGAACCTTTCCATTGACGCGTTCAACCTGCTGAACCATACCAATATCGACGAGGTGTTTTCGGTCTATGGCGCCCCGGACTTTGTCCCTGGGCTACCGGTACCGAGACACTTTGGCGATGGCGCGGTCGGGCCCAGCCTGGCAGTGGGAACGCCAAGAACGGCATTCAACTCACGGCAGTTGCAGTTGGCAGCGAAGTTTAGCTTCTAGACTTGTGGCGGAATCAGCGAGACGGCGAGAAGGTTCGCCGTCTCTTTTTTCTACATGCTTGAACTGGTTTAACGACGCAGAGGGCTTTATTGGACCGGATCGAGCGCAGGAGTGATTTCCGTGATGACGTCCACTCGTACCGGTGCGCGGCGAGCAGGCGCGTTTACAGAAAGGGGGTCAGTGTGTGTACGGAAGGGAAGGTGGCAGCGATGGGCGATTTCGGGCCAGAATTCGCGGACCACGTCCCAGGCCATGTCGTTGGCGACGCTCATTCCGACCCTGCTGGCGGTGGGGCCAAAGCCGCGCGGGTTTCCCGGATGATACAGATTGTTCAGCGCTTTGGAACTCACCGTGCCGAACCACTCAGAGTAGTTCGGCATTCGGTTACCTGAGTCTCCGCGAGTAATAAAGCTATGCGCCAGCGCATGAGTCAAACGCACCCTGGCCGATCCCTGACCCAGGCTGTAATAGCGCGGGTCCTGCTTGAAGATAGAAGGGTAGAGAAAGACGTTGAAGAAATCGCCGGTTACGTTGTCGAGGGTTGCTGCGCCATAGCGTTTGCCAAAACCGGAAGCCCCCATCTGATAGCTGGGATCATCGCGGTCCCACTGCGCGGTGGCGGCGTCCCAGGCGGCGCCCAGATAGTTGAGCGGATCAGAAGTGCTCTCCACGAACATATGAAACTTGTCACCGACGCTCAGCGAGCATGGCTGGATTCCGTGACGGCGGGGAATATGAACAGTGGTGTTTTCGATTCGCTGCGAGAAGCGTTCCACCACGTGATTGAGCGGGCCGTTATAGTCGTCGATGTCAAAGGCTTCAGCCGGCTTGGCGCAGGGCGGTGTAACTGGATTGGCCGGGGCAAATCCGGCAATCACCGGCGTCGGAACCAGCGTTATCGAAGGCGTCATGTTGTTGACGCCGGGCAGCGACTGCGCGGCCGCCATGGCGCCGGCCACGAGCAGGCTGACGAGCGCTATTTGTCTTTGCAAGGTACACATAAAGCACGAAACCCGATGGGAGATCGGCCAGGGAGCAACTACTTTATCGAAAGCCTGTGCTTGCGTTGAGATTACCGAGGTCGGTGCGCGGGTTACTTTTGTCCCTGACCGCGCGGCGGGCAGCATTGCGGGACTTATGCCCGCAATCGCATGACAACATTGCGGATACGGCGGAGCCGGACGGCGAACGTTGCCGAGGTCGGAAGCGAGGGTTTGGCGCAGCCACTCGCTACGGGACGTTTATAATTGGCAGCCGTCAGGCGGCGATCAAGGGACGGTTGAGATGGCCGCAGCAAAGTGAGATCAAGATGAAAGCCAGCGTTTGCTCCGGACTGTTAATGCTTGTGCTGCTGAGCGTGGCTTCGGCCGCGAATGCAAGCCAGGCCAAAGAAGCCCATGCCACCATCGTTTATGACGACCAGGCCACAGATGTCTCTTCCGCGCGTGAAGAAGCAGGCCAGCTATGGATCAGCACTGCCGACTTAAAGCGCGCCACGCGGTTTGAAGTGAAGCCGCAGGGCGTTTGCCGCGACGAGCTGTGCTTTCCGCTGCCCAAGGCCCGGCAGCATGAGTTTTTGCACAAGGATGCGGGAGCAACGCAGTTCAATATGAGCGCCTTTGCCGAACTGGTGCATCAGCCGGTGGCGCACGATGCCGCAACGTGGTATTTCGGCTTGCGCGCCGACCAGCGTCAGACTTTGAGTTCACTGCAGGCGCCTAACTTCACGCTCCCGGACATTAACGGGAAGGCGCATTCGCTCGCCGATTTTCGCGGCAAGAAAATTCTGCTGGTGACCTGGGCCTCATGGTGAGGGTGCCGCTTTGACCTGCCCGGGTGGCAGGCGTTGTATCAGCAGATGAAAGACAAGAATTTTGAGATCGTCTCCGTGGCACAGGACACCGGCGGAGTGAAAGACGCGGGCCCATGGATTGATCCGTTGCGCTTTGCCGCCAGCCGGCCTGACCTGCCGCCGGAGACGCTGGATACGGCCAGGAAAATCGGGCCGCTGACCTACACCGTGCTCATTGACGAGAAGCATGAGGTCTCAAAGCTCTATAACATGGTCAACGTTCCCACCGGCGTGTGGATCAATGAGAAGGGAAGGATTGTGCGGCCGAACGAGGTGGCATTTGTGGACGACCGCTTCAAGAAGTTCAGCGGGCTGGACTCCGCGCCGTATCTCAACGCGCTGAAGGATTGGATCGAGAAGGGCGACAAGAGCGTCTACGCCATGAGCGAAGAGCATCTGCGGGAGAAAGTTGCGGAGCAGGACACCAACTTCACGCAAGCTTCAGCGGAGTTCGGGCTGGGCGAGCAACTCTACAAATCCGGACACCAGGCGGAGGCGATCGCGCATTTCAAGGAAGCGCAGAGACTGAATCCGAAGAGCTGGAACTACAAGCGCCAGGCGTATGCCTTATCGAGCGAAAAGGATTATGGCACCACCTTTCGCGACGAGGTGAACAAGGCAGGCGGAAGCAAGGTTTATTATCCGCCGCCGGAACTGCCGGACAAAAAACCCAATTAACCACCAGTAACACACCGGCGTTAACCTTGTCTGCCTTTGTAGCTTGTTGTGGTTATGCTCAGCTCAAGCGGTTCTTGTGAGAGCGCCAGAATTCCTGCACCAGGAAGCTGATGCTGGCCGAGACCATGGTGCCAAGAATGCTGAAGATAATGGTGAGGCCGCTTTTGGGCAGCGGATGCGATTCCGGAGTAGGCGATGCAGTGGCTGCAGCGGCGGAGGCGCCGTCAACATTCACGGCCAGGGCATTGCGGCGTACGGCGCTGATGGTAAGAATGCTTTCGCGATCGGCAACTAAGTCGGCGGCCACGCTGCGCGCCTGATCGTAGCCTTCAGCCGGCGCCGTGACGTGGACCTGCACCACATGCTTGCCTGGAGCCACGTCAATCACGCGGGAAAAACTCTCAGTGCCCAATGAGCCCTTGGGGATAAAACCCAGCCGCTTTTTTTGCGACGCGTTCAGCGCGCCGGTATAAACGGATGAGCCATCCACCATCACGGTGATTTGCGCGGAGCGGAAGCCATACTGGCAGATGATCTGGAGGCGGGCGGCGTCGGGAGCGGAGTAAAGGTACACGCCGGCGAGCGCTGCAATCAATAAGAGCGTAATACCGCCAATGCGCGCCGAGCGAGGCAGTTTCTTGATGCGGTCTTGAATGGCCTTCCAGCGTGATGAAGAAGATATCCCGGGCGCTGCGTGGCTGGCGGAAACCTGAGCGTCAGCGGTAGCCGGCTGGGCCGTGCCTACATCCTGGTGCGTGGCCGTGTTCTGCTCTGCGATCTCTTGGGCCGGGGCCTGGGACATATTGAAGGGTATTTTCCACCAATCGGAATGGCTGAGAAAGTTACGATAGTAAGGTGGATGAGCAAGGATACCGGCTTTTTAGCACATTAATCCGATGGAAGACTCGCCCGCATGACCGGAGATGCCTGCGTTCCGCTGAATCGCGGTCCGGCTGGTAGACAACTTCTGCCGGCTTTCGTATAACGTTAGGTTTCTTCCAAGGAGTCCCTATGTTCCGTGCCGCCCGTCTTTTTGCCGTTGCCCTGTGTTGCGCCATTGCGTTGACTGCGCTCAGCCAAAGCCAGGCGCAAAAGCGTTCCATCACCGAGAAAGACATTTTTCAGTTCAACTGGATTGGCGATCCGCAGATCTCGCCTGACGGAACGAGGGTGGCCTTTGTGCGGGTGACGGTTGACGAGAAGAAGACAGGCTATGACACGTCAATCTGGAGCGTCTCCATTCGTGGCGATGAAGCGCCGCGGCGCATGACCGACGGCAAACATGACTCGTCGCCGCGCTGGTCGCCCGACGGCAAATGGCTGGTGTTTGTGCGGGCGCCGGAGACTGCGGGTCCGAGCGTGGGCGGCGGCGGGGCGGGCGCGCATCCGGCTGGGCCGCAGCTTTACATGCTACCGGTAAGCGGCGGCGGAGAGTCATGGAAGGTTACTGATATGGCCCGCGGCGCGGGATCTCCCGTGTGGTCGCCGGACGGGAAGATGATCGCCTTTACCAGCGATACTTCTCCAGAAGATCTGGCCAAAGAGCGGAAGAAGGACGGCGCGTCGGCGAAAGACAAGGACAAGGATAAAGACAAAGAAGGGAAGTCCGCTGATGCCAAATGGGAGGCAGGGCCCGCTGCTGCCAAAGGCGCTGAGTCCGCCGCCGCCGAGCATGAGAGCGACGTGCATGTGATCACGCGCTCGGTGTACCGGATCAACGGCGTAGGCTATCTCGACTTCAAGCATCCGCAGCATCTCTGGGTGATGAACGCACCGCAGAGCTCCGAGGATGACGTAAAGCCGCGTCAGCTCACCAGCGGCAAGTTTCACGAAGATGACGCAATGTGGTCGAACGACTCCAGCACGATTTATTTCACCACCACGCGCGTGGACGATCCTTCTTACGAGCTGCCGCACGCCGATGTTTATTCCGTAGCGGCAGCGGGTGGCGCGCCCGCGAAGATTGTGACCATCAATATGGCGCCGCGCGAGATGTCACTCAGTCCGGACGGCAAACGTCTGGCCTTCTGCGCTTCAGTGAACGAGCCCGTACAGTCTTACACCGAACCGGATTTGTGGGTGATGGACCTGGCGGACGGCGCGAAACCACGCAACCTGACGGCAAGTTACGATTTTGATGTTTGCAGCGGAGTGGGTGGGGACCAGGGGACGCCGCGCGCCGGCGGCGGAGACCGCGTGATCTGGACCGCAGATGGAAACAACTTGATCGTGACCACGGCGCGCGAAGGCCGGGCCAACCTGATTCAAGTGGATATCGCCACCGGCAAGATTACGGAACTCACCAAAGGGAACCAGGCAGTGGAGAGATTCCGAGCCTCCAAGGACGGCTCACGGCTGGTGGCGCTGATTTCCACGCCGACGAACATTGGCGACCTGTTTGTGATCGGCGGGGCAACAAATGGGCAGCAGGTTTCCGATGCCCTAAGCAACTCCAAGCAGCCTCGCCAGATCACTCACATCAATGAAAAGCTCTTCTCTCAACTCAATCTGACTGAGCCGGAAGAAATCTGGTACACGAGTTTTGACGGCAAGAAGATTCACGGCTGGATCCAGAAGCCGCCAGATTTCGATGCGGGAAAGAAATATCCGTTCATCCTTAATATTCATGGCGGGCCGCACGCAGCATACGGTTTCATTTTCGATCATGAGATGCAGTGGATGGCGGCCAAAGGCTACGTGGTGCTGTATCCCAATCCGCGCGGCAGCACCAGTTACGGGCAGCAGTTCGGCAACATTATTCAGTATCACTATCCCGGCGACGACTTTAAAGACCTGATGGCCGGCGTGGACGAGGTGGTGAAACGCGGCTATGTCGATCCTAAAAAGCTGGGCGTAACCGGCGGCAGCGGCGGCGGGCTGCTGACCGACTGGATCGTGGGGCACACCGACCGTTTTGCCGCGGCGGTGGCGCAGCGCGATATTGCAAGCTGGGCGGCCTGGTGGTATTCAGCGGACTTTACCTTGTTTCAACCATCGTGGTTCAAGTCGCCGCCGTTTGAAGATCCGCAGGACTACGTGAACCGCTCGCCCATCACCTACATAAAAAATGTGCACACGCCGCTGATGCTGGTGCTGGGTGAAGCTGACTATCGCACGCCGCCGGGCGCGGGCGGAGAAGAGATGTTCCGCGCGCTCAAGTTCTTGAAGCGGCCGGTGATCATGGTGCGCTTTCCCGGAGAGTCACACGAGCTTTCACGCTCAGGACAGCCGTGGCACCGGGTGGAACGCCTGGGGCACATCGTGGGCTGGTTCGATAAATATCTCCAGGGCATGAGCAAGCCGGAGTACGACGACGTTGGCCCCTCCGAAGTGAACGCGAAACCCGGCGACCTTCCGGGCAAGCACGATTCCAGCCGGCCGCCTGAACGGAAGTGATGATCGGCGAGGAGCGGATTGGTCTAGACCATCTCCCATGTCTGAAGGCGTGGGGCAGGGCAGGAGTGTCAGGGCCAGAAGTGGGCGGATGAAACGTTCTCCTTATTTCTTGCGGTCATAGACGAAGTCATATTCGGTGGTCCAGGTCTTGCCGGAATCACTGGATTGCTGACTGAACTGGCGGACGTGGTCAGGATCGAGCTTGAAGAATTGAAGATGGCGCGTGATGGGAGTGCCGTCCGGCCGCTGGCTGGAGGCATAGTAGCTCATC
>DASTPO010000241.1:0-8825 GCA_035762225.1 Candidatus Angelobacter sp. | reverse complement strand
CAGCTTTGCGACTCGGGCTTCAGCCCCTGCCGGTCTCAGGGCATGGCTTTAGCCGTGCCGTTACAGGCAGCTTTCGAGAATTTGGGCTTTAGCCCCTGCAGGTATCAGGGCATGGCTTTAGCCGTGCCGTTACAGGCAGCTTTCGAGATTTGGGCTTCAGCCCCTGCCGGTATCAGGGCATGGCTTTAGCCGTGCCGTTACAGGCTTTCGAGATTTGGGCTTTAGCCCCTGCAGGTATCAGGGCATGGCTTTAGCCGTGCCGTACAAGCCCTTTTGAGACTTGGGCTTTAGCCCCTGTTTACTTGAACCATTGCCGCGCCAGGTCTGCTTCTTCATAGATCGAGCGCAACGCCAGCCGCGTTTCCCGCACCAGCAGAGAACAGCCTACAGCCAGGCCGGTGAACCCCACCGTGCCGGCAATAAAACTGACCGCTACAATCGCCTGAAATACCCAGTGATATTTTGTCGAGACCGAACTTGCGCCCAGAATGGAAACCACGCTGGCCGAGGCAAAACAGCCGATGCCTCCATAAAAGAAGCTCATCGCGCGCACCAGCAGCGCGCCTCGTTGTTCCAGCCGGGCCAGGTGCCGCACCCACAATTCGCGCGTGGCCGGGTCGATCTCCCCGCCGTGCAGGTCTTTCACCAGCATTCGCGTGCGGTCCACAACCCGCGCCAGCCGGTTTCCCGTGCCCAGCGCCAGCACCGACGAGGCGTTGGTGAACACTGCCGGCGCGGCTATCAACGTCAGTACCGCAAAAGGACTGTCCGAGACGGGTATGGCCATCCGCTAATAGTAAGTGCTGAAGAACCAGCCTGGGAAGTGCCGAGGCATGACTCGACGGGAGAGCGCAAATTTCGCCTGCCAGCCGCCTCGATTCTACGCCGCTCTCCGCGTTGTCTTCTTTCTCTTTCGCGCCGTGCTCTTTGCCTGCCGTGAAAGCGCGGTGTGTGACGCCGCCGATCGCGGCTCGCGCTTCAACGCCTTGAGCGAACTGCGCGACCGGGTGGCCGAAGCCTTCTTTTTGCTGTGCCCTCGCTTGCTGTCCCGTTGCGCCGCCTTGCGCGTCTTCTCGGAAACTGTGCCCTGTTTCGGCTGCGGCAGCTCGACGCCCGCGCGCCGCGCCTTGGAGAGTCCAATCGCAATGGCCTGTTTGGAAGAAGCGGCGACATGCTTGCCCTCGCGGATGTGGTGGATTTCCTCGCGCACAAACTCGCCCGCCTGTGTGCTGGCCGATTTGCCTTCGCGTTTATCCTCTGCCGCGCGTTCCAGAGTCTCTTTGTCCGGCATGGTTGCCTCCTTCTTCATTTCTGATGCGGTCGCACAATTTGGAGGATTGCCGTTGGTATCAGCTGCGGCGTGCTTGCGGCTGCGCCTTATTTCACCTCTGCTGTCGATCCCGCGACCTTCTCCCACGGCTCAAATCGTCCGCCCAGGCAGCCGTGCAGGAATTCTTCTGTGCGTCCGTCAAAATCCAGGTTGTTCTCGGGACGGGCGAAGCCATGGCCTTCATCGGAATAGACCACGAATGTGACCTTGCCGCCGTTCTTGCGGATTGTTTCCACGATCCTCTCCGACTGCACCAGCTTTACCCGCGGGTCAAACTGCCCGTGGCCGATCAGCAGCGGTGCCCGGATATCGCCGGCGTGATACAGCGGTGAAAGCTTCTCATTCAGCGCCTGGTCTGTGGTTACGTCGCCAATGCGCCGCAGCCATCTCTTTTTCACCGGCTTCCAGTAATCCGGAATCGAATTCATCAGCGTGGCCAGGTCGGATGGCCCCACAACGTCCACCCCGCAAGCGTAGAGGTCCGGATGCAGCGTGAGGCCGCGCAGCACGGAGTACCCGCCAAAGGAGCCGCCCATGATGGCGATATGTTTTGGGTCGGCGATCCCCTGTTTCACCGCCCACTGCACAACGTCGGTAAGATCGTCGTCCGTCAGCGTCCCGATCTTGCCGTTGGCCGCGTTCATATAAGGCATGTTCACAATGGAGGCGCGATAGTTGACCTGCAGCACAGCATAGCCGCGGTTTGCCAGCAGCTGCCCCACCGGATCGAATCCCCATTCGTCGCGCGCCCAGGGCCCGCCGTGAACATAAAGTACCAGGGGAAGAGACGCGAACCCCTTGCCCGGCGGCAGCGTCAGGTAGCTGACCAGCTTGAAACCATCGCGCGCGGGAATGGTAATCGGCCGCATCTCCGCCAGTTTGTACTGCTCCAGCTGCGGATGGTCCTTGAAGATCAGCTCCGCGTGATGGGCCTTGCGATCATAGAGATAAAAAGATATGGGCGCCCGGTCGGATAAATACGCCACAGTCCACTTGTCATTGCTCAGGTCCTGGCTGATGATGGCAAGTGCGCCCGGCTGAAGCGCCGTCAGGTATTTCATGTCCGCCGCAACCGCCGGGTCCACCACGCGCCACTCTGGTCTTAAATAGTCAAAGGCCGCGGCCTGAACATGGTGATCGCGCGGATCGCTCAGCAGAATGAAGTTACTGGCAAAATTCGTCCATAGATCAGCTTGCGGATCGGCTGCCAGCACCCGCAGCTCTCTGCCGGTTGCCGTGTCCAGCTCCACCAGCCGGTCGGTCGGCGAGTCCTTGCTGGAGCCCACCACCAGCCTTTTTCCGTCCAGTGAAAAACCCACAACAATGTTCCCACCGTTCACCTGTCCCAGGTGTGGCGCCTGCTCGAACGGAATCTTGAGCAGGTCGCGCCACGGTGCCTTGCCGCTATCGCGCACCCGCACCACCGTCTCCAGATTGTCATTGAACGCGGTGGCGGCCCGGACCACCAGATTGGAATCCGCCGTCCACCCGATTACGTCGCCCGGGTTTTGCGTGTCCAGCACGGTTGCGCCGGTAGTGAGATTCACGCGGTAAACGTCAAACACCTTGGAGTCGCGCAGGTTCATGCTGACCAGCACTTCGTCCGGATGAGACGGCGCCAGCAGCGTCTGCTGGGCATGGATGCCCAGAAACGGCGTCAGGTCGCGGATGGCGTTGCTCTTGAGATCAATGGAATAGAGATGAAAATCCTCATTGCCATTTTCATCCGACTGGTAAAGCAGGTGCGCGCTGTCATAGGCCCATTGATAGCCGGGGATGCCGCGATGCTCCGCGCGACTGACCATCCGTTTCTGGTGCGTGGCCGGGTCCTCAACCCATATGTTGGCGACTGCGCTCTCTGAAGGCGCCAGGTAGCCTAGCGTTTTTCCATCTGGAGAGATTGTCAGCTGGTCGTGCTCGGCTGGAGCATCCAGCACCTTTCGCGGAATCAGCGGAACGTCCTGGGCAAGACATCCGCCGGCAAGAGCCACACAAAACAGAATTAGCGCCGCAACCCGGCAGGTGACTGCAACGATAAATAACGATGTGCTTGTAGTGCTCTTCATGGCCCTTCCCTCCGCTCGAGAGTATAACGATTCTCAGGATTAGACACGCCCAACGCGCCATCGTTATCCTTGCCGCATGGCCTTCGCTTCCATTCAGCTGATCACCTTTGACTGCTATGGCACGCTGATCGACTGGGAAAGCGGCATGCTCAACGCTCTCCGCCCGCTGTTCTCCCGCGACGGCCAAAAGATCTCTGACCTCCAGATCCTGGAGCACTACGGAGAATCCGAAGCCGAACTGGAGTCAGGGCCGTATCTTCCTTACCGCCAGGTGCTCTCACAGGCGGCGCAGCAGGTGGGCCGGCGACTGGACGTGCCGGTCACGGCGCAGCAGGGAGCCGCCTTTGCCGATTCGCTGACCCGATGGCAGCCTTTTCCCGACACCGTAGCCGCCTTGCGCTCGCTGGCAAAAAGATTCCGCCTGGGTATCATCTCCAACATCGATGATGACCTGTTCGCTGCGACCCGCAAAATGCTCGGCGTGGAATTTGCTTTTGTTGTCACTGCGCAGCAGGTGAGCAGCTACAAGCCCTCACTGCGAAATTTCCAGGAGGCTATGCGGCGCGGCAGAGTGGAAGCCGGCCAGCTTCTGCATGCGGGCCAGAGCCTGTATCACGACATCGCGCCGGCCAATGAGCTGGGAATCCGCAATGTCTGGGTCAATCGGCCTTCCATCCGTCCGGGAGCGGGCGCGGCCAGGCCTGGCTCGGCCACGCCGACGTACCAAGTCCACAGTCTGGCTGAACTGGAGCGCCTGCTGCTGAATCCGTCAGAGGCGTGAAAGACGATTGCCGATCGACTACGAAGTCGGCTGTTTGGGAAACAGCATGGGCTCCAGCAGTACCTGCCGGGTTTCTTCCGAGGTAAGCCGCTCGTCAGCGGAATAGAACTCCACTGAACCGGTCCGTGATTGCCGCATGGAGAGCATCCCGCCCTCAGGGACACCGGCGCTGCGCTGGCTCAGCGCTGCATAGCCATAGCGCACGTTGCGGTTTTCAAAATCTGCGCTCAGCGTAAGCTCAAGGCCTGAGGTCCCGTTGCGGACCCGGAACTTATCGTCACCTTCCTTGGCAAAATCCGCGCCGGAATTCTGCGTATTGAATTCAGCCACGTCGGAGCGCAGTTCTTCTCCCAGTTGCAGCCATCTTTCCCGTGCTGCGGCGCCAAACTGGTCATCGCGGGTTGATTGGTCCTGTGTTTTGCCGGAATTCTGGCGAAAGTGGTTTTGTATCCAGCCCATTGTCATTAGGATGAATTCTCTCAAAAAGCAGATGGCCGGGACAAGCCGGGCTGTCTCTCAAACCCCCGCCAGTCGTGCCCAAATGCCTCCTGTGCCTGCGCGTTTCCGCCGTGCGGACGAAAATGCGCCGTGCCACCCGCAAAAATAGCACTTGATATATCGTATTCCGATATGCTAGCCTTTCCGCGAAAAGCAGGAACCGTCCTGGGAGCCGCTGTCGCGATGCCCCTGGATCCAGGACATTACAGCTGGGCAAATCACTTCCGGAGCCGGCTGGCGCACACAAAAAGAACGCTACTTCAATCCATGAGGTTATGAACAATGGCCGCATTCTCGTTTCTCGACCGCAACCGGTCGATCGCGGGTCCTGGCTTCAGCCGCTGGCTTGTTCCTCCGGCCGCTCTTTCCATCCACCTTGCGATTGGCCAGGCTTATGCCTTCAGCGTTTTCAAGAAGCCGCTGAACTACCTGGTGCAGGTTTCCGTTGCCGGCGGAGGCCTCAAAGCCCTGCCCGGTGTCGATAGCCCCAACGTGCTCGATTGGAAGTTTACTGATCTGGGCTGGATCTTCAGCCTTGCCATCGTCTTCCTGGGCCTCTCCGCTGCTGTCTTTGGCAAGTGGCTGGAGCGGGCCGGGCCGCGCAAGGCGATGTTCGCCTCCGCCGTCTGCTTTGCCAGCGGCTTTTTCATTTCCGCTCTTGGAGTGCAGGTCCACCAGCTCTGGCTTATCTATCTTGGCTATGGCGTGATCGGCGGCATCGGTCTTGGCATCGGCTACATCTCGCCTGTCTCCACGCTGATCAAGTGGTTTCCTGACCGTCCCGGCATGGCCACAGGTATGGCGATCATGGGCTTTGGCGGCGGCGCTCTCATCGGCGCGCCTCTCGCCCGCAACCTGATGGACTACTTCCGCACCAACCTGGACCTGGGTGTGGAGAAAACATTCCTGGTAATGGGCGCGATCTATTTTGTGGCGATGATGTTCGGCGTGTTCACGGTTCGCGTACCGCAACCGGGCTGGAAGCCGGAAGGGTGGGTGGCTCCGGCCAAGCCCAAGGCGCTGGTCACCGCGCACAACGTGGAAGTGAACGCGGCCTTCGGAACGCTGCAATTCTGGCTGCTCTGGATCGTCCTTTGCATGAACGTAACCGCCGGAATCGGCATCTTGGAACAGGCTTCTCCCATGATCCAGGAGCTGTTCCGCGGCCGGATTACCGCCGGCGCTGCCGCCGGTTTTGTGGCCCTGCTCAGCCTCTTCAACATGGGCGGACGCTTCATCTGGTCCAGCGTCTCTGACTACATTGGCCGCAAAAACACCTACTACATCTTTTTTGTGCTGGGTGCGGTGCTCTATTACCTGGCCCCGCGGACCGGCGCCAGCGGTCTGAACAGTATTCCTTTGTTTGTGGCCATTTCCGCTGTGATCGTCAGCATGTACGGCGGCGGCTTTGCTACCGTCCCGGCTTACCTGCGTGACCTTTTTGGCACCATGGAAGTCGGCGCCATCCACGGAAGGCTGCTTACTGCCTGGTCGGTTGCGGGCATCTGCGGTCCCGTCCTGGTGAATTACATCCGCGAGTATGAAAAGAACCATGGTGTCCCGCTGGCGGATTCCTACTCCACCGTTCTCTATGTCATGGTGGGATTGCTGATTGTCGGATTGCTTGCCAATGCAGCCGTAAGGCCGGTGAGTTCCGAACATTGGTACAAGACTGAAGACGTGGGCCAGAACGTGGTGGCCGTCTGATAAATCTGACCGTCTGCGAAAAAGGAGCCAAGCATGGTTGATCAAGTAAAGAAGACGCCGGCGGTGCTGGTGCTGCTGGCGTGGCTGTTTGTCGGACTCCCCTGGACGTGGGGAGTCACTCAACTCTGGAAAAACGCGAGCAAGCTCTTTCAGTCTCCGCCCGCGGCCACAGCGCCTGTAACCCCGGCCGGCAAGTAGGCTCTATAGAGAGAAGGGAAGATATGCCTTGTGGCGGCCGGGTGCTCAACTAGCGTCTGGCCGCCACTCGGCCCCGCTGTTTTCAGGCCAGAAGTGCTAGGATTCGTATAGCGTCAATTCTCTGAGGACCTCTATGGCTGCCCTGTCCAAACAACGCCTGACCCAGCCGCTGGTGCGCGAGAACGGCGGCCATCGCCCCGCTACCTGGGATGAAGCCATGGACCGTGTGACCCAGGCGTTCCGCCGTTCCATTGGGAAACATGATCCCCGCAACTTCGGCATGTTCAGCTGCTCAAAGACCACCAATGAGCTGAACTATATCGCGCAGAAGTTTGTCCGCGCGGTGATGGGCACCAACAACATTGACAGCTGCAACCGAACTTGACACGCCCCCAGCGTCGCCGGTCTGGCGGCGGTCTTCGGAGCGGGCGGCGGCACCAGCTCGTATCGTGAGAGTGAAGATGCGGACGTGATTCTTCTCTGGGGTTCGAACGCCCGCGAGACCCATCCCATCTTTTTTCACCATGTGCTCAAGGGCATCCGCAACGGCGCTAAGCTTCATGTCATCGATCCCCGCCGGACCAGCTCGGCGCAATGGGCGGACACGTGGCTGGGCATTGACGTTGGCACCGACATCTCGCTTGCCAATGCCATGGGCCGTGAGATCATCGCCGCCGGCCTGGCCAACACCAAATTCATTGAGCATGCCACCAGCGGTTTTGCCGCCTACCGCGATCATGTCCAGCAATACACGCTGGAGCGCGCGGAGCGCGAAACCGGCGTGCCCGCGGAAGCCATTCGCCGCGTCGCCCATGCCTATGCTGGCGCCGGGCGCGCTCAGCTGTGCTGGACTCTGGGCATCACTGAGCACCACAACGCCGTTGACAACGTGGTGGCGCTGATCAATCTTTCGTTGCTCACCGGCCACGTCGGCCGTTATGGCAGCGGGGTCTGTCCACTGCGCGGGCAGAACAATGTGCAGGGTGGCGGAGACATGGGCGCAATTCCTGACCGGCTGCCCGGCTTCCAGCACGTTGAGAATGACGCATTGCGCGCCAAGTACGATCAGCTCTGGGGCGTGAAGGTCCCGCCGCAGCGCGGCTGGCACATCAGCGGCATGCTGGATGCCATGGAGCGCGGCGAGCTTACAACTTTGTTTGTGCTGGGTGAAAATCCCGCCGACTCGGAAGCCGACCGCCATCGCGCGCTCAAGCTGCTCGGCGGCCTGGAATTTATGGTGGTGCAGGACCTCTTCTACACCAAGACGGCCGAGCTTGCCGATGTTGTGCTGCCTGCGGCGGCGGGCTGGTGCGAGAGTGATGGCACCGTGACCTCCAGCGAACGCCGTGTGCAGCGCGTTCGCGCGGCAGTGCCCTCGCCACCGGGCGTGCGCGACGATACCGAAATCCTCTTCGATCTGGCGCGCCGTCTCGGCCATGATTGGGGTGAACCCAACGCGGAAAGCATCTGGGACGAGGTTCGCAAGCTGAGCCCCATGCATGGCGGCATGAGTTATAAGCGGCTGGAAGAGCTTGGCGGCATTCAGTGGCCGTGCTTTGATGAGTCGCATCCGGGAGAAATGTTTTTGCACGGACGCCTCTGGCATGATCCGTTGATCGGGCCGCGCGCTCCCTTCCATGTGGTTGACCAGGAACCGCCGGTTGACCGTCTCGATGACGATTTCCCCATTCGCCTGACCACTGGACGAAGGCTGGACTCCTACAATACCGGCGTCCAGACGGGAAAATACTCGTCGCCGCTGCGCCACGGCGAGTCAATCGACATCGCGCCGGAAGACGGCCGCCATTACAATCTGCGCGAGGGCGAGAGAGTCCGCGTGAGTTCGCGTCGCGGCTCCGTGGTTGCGCCTGTGCGCTTGGATCCGGCATTGCGTCCCGGCCTGGCTTTTATGACCATGCACTTTCCTGACGAGGTGGCCACCAACGATCTCACCATTGACGCCGTTGATCCGCAATCCGGCACCTCTGAGTTCAAGGCCACCGCCATCCGTATTGAAAAGTGCAGGGAGGACTGATTGGACCTTCACCTCACCGAAGAGCGCGCCACCGCCGAGGAACGTGCGGCAGTCGATTCTGAGCTTGGTGTTCCTGAAACCAGCTGGGAAGGCGCGGAGCGGCGTAACGGCAACGATGCCCACCTCGCTGTCGGCGGAACTGAAGTGTTCCAATCGCGCCGGCACCTGCTCCTGCCGGTGCTGCACGCCATCCAGGCGCAGATCGGCTGG
>DASTPO010000240.1:0-4061 GCA_035762225.1 Candidatus Angelobacter sp. | reverse complement strand
AAATCGACCTGAGGCAGTGCCGGTGGTTCAGGGCGCGGAATTAGCACTCTTGTGCTTCGAAAATCTGCCGCTCTTGGGTTAAACTCGCGTCACACTTCCCCCTTTGGCTTGAATTACATGTCGAACAACAATCACCGGTCAGACATCCTGTTCTTTTTCGGCGTTGGCATCGCGCTCTGGGTCGCATACTCGGTCCGCGACGTGCTCATGCTGATTTACGTGAGCGCGTTGTTTGCCGTGGTGCTTTCGCCCGCCATCGGGCTGATCCAGAAGATACATGTGGGCAAATGGCGTGCCGGCCGGGGATTTGCCATCGTGTTTCTGATTCTGATGCTGGTGCTGGCGGGAACGGTCTTTAGCGTGTTTGCCCTGCCGCCGGTCTATCGCGACGGCCGCAATTTTTCTGCTGACTGGCCCCGCCACCTGGCCGAACTTACGGAAGGCATCAAGCGCCTCCCGTTCGCCGCCAAAATTGATCCCGCCGGTCTGCAAAAATATGCCGCCGAGATCGCCGGCGGAGCAGGCGGCTTGTTTCTCAATCTTGCCGGCGGAATCTTCGGCATTTTCACCGCGGTGATCCTGACCGTCTACTTCATCATTGACGGCGAGCGCACTCTGCAGTGGGCCGTCTCCATGTTTCCCTTGAACCAGCAGCAGCGTCTGGCCTCAACGCTCCTGCGGGCCAAGGCGCGGATGCGAAACTGGCTTATCGGCCAGGGCCTGCTCATGATGTGCCTTGGGCTTTCCAGCCTTGTCGTGTATTGGGCGCTCGGGCTGAAATATTTTTATCTCCTGGCTATGTTTGCCGGGATCGCCAACATCGTGCCCATCGCCGGCCCCATCAGCGCCGTCATACTCGCGTCCACGGTGGCATTGCTCGACTCCCCGGAGAAGTTTGTCGGTGTAATCATCTTCTTTGCTGTCTACTTCCAGATTGAAAGCGTCTTCCTCACGCCGCGCATCATGCGCCACACTCTGAACCTCTCCCCGCTAACGGTGATCATCGCGCTGGCGCTGGGCGGAGCGCTGGCTGGCGTGGTAGGCGCCCTGGTCTCCGTCCCCACGGCTGCGCTCGTCATGGTCCTGGTGGATGAATATCTGGTAAAGCGCAAGCCGGTAGAAAAATCCACAGCCGCTACGGCCGCGGCGGATTGAGCGTCTATCAATGCGAATTAGCTGATCGGAATCTCTTGCTTTACCCGAAATTCAGAAAAAGCTTCCGCCTTTCTCTGAGCCTCCGTTGTCGCCGTGGAGTTCTCTGCTGGTGCTAAAATCTAATTTTCAACCTCCATGACCAGAAAGATCCCAGTTGGCATTCTCGGCGCCACCGGCACAGTCGGGCAGCGCTTTATTCAGTTGCTCGATCAGCATCCGTGGTTTGAGGTTGCGTGGCTGGCCGCGTCCGACCGCTCTGCCGGCAAAGCATACGCTGACGCCGCCAAGTGGAACCTGGCCACGCCCCTTCCGGCCCGTGTCGCCGCCATGAAGGTGTCGCCCGCGGCGCCGGACAAGACTACGCCCAGGCTGGTATTCGCCGCCCTTGACGCCACCGCCGCACAGCAGATTGAACCCGTGTTCGCCGAGGCTGGCCATGCCGTGGTTTCCAACTCCAGCGCCTTCCGCATGGCGGAGGATGTTCCGCTGGTCATCCCTGAGGTCAATGGCGATCACGTTGCATTGATCAAGACGCAGAAGTGGTACAAGCACAATGGCGGCTTTATGGTGACCAACCCCAACTGCTCCGCCATCGGACTGGTGCTGGCTCTGGCCCCGCTGCACCGGCGTTTCGGCATCGACAAGATTTTTGTCGCCACCATGCAGGCCATCAGCGGTGCCGGCTACCCGGGCGTGCCCTCCATGGATATCCTGGGCAATGTGATTCCCTACATCGCCAGGGAAGAGGACAAGATGGAGGCGGAGTCGCGCAAGCTGCTGGGCACGCTGAATGGTTCCGGTATTGTTCCAGCCGATCTGGCGCTGAGCGCGCATTGCAACCGCGTTGCCGTGGAAGATGGACACACTGAATCCGTCTCACTCAAGCTGAAGCAGCCGGCCCGCGCGGAAGAGATCATCGCTGCCTGGAAGGAATTTCATTGCCTGCCGCAAAAACTCAAGCTGCCCACCGCTCCTGAACAACCGGTGGAATATGACGCCGCGCCAGACCGTCCCCAGCCCCGCCTGGACCGCGACCGTGGCCGCGGGATGAGTTCGGTGGTCGGCCGTCTTCGTCCCTGCAATATATTCGATTGGAAATTTACCGTGCTCTCGCACAACACCATTCGCGGCGCCGCCGGCGCTGCACTTCTGAATGGCGAACTGCTGAAGGCGCAAGGCTATCTGGATTGATCGCGCGCAGACGATGGAGGACCTTGTGTTCCCCGAATCAGTTGGCTAATCCCCGTTCTTCAGCTTCTTGAGAATCTGTTCGCCGTTCATGTTGTCCGGGTTCAATTCCAGTGACTTCTCGTAGTTCTTGATGGCAAGGTCTTTCTTCCCGGCGGTCATGTATGCCTCCGCCAGGCTGTCATAGGTATTCCAGCCCTTCGGATATTCCTGCACGTTCAACTCAAAGACCCTGATCGCATCATCCAGCTTCTTGTTACCCAGGATGGTGTAGCCGAGCGTGTTCAGGGTAGCTTCGTTCGGTTTGGCGAAGCCGGGGATCCCGGCCTCCTTCAATCGATGGTAGGTGCCGATAGCGGCCTGCGTTCCTTTCATCATGTAGAGCAGCGTGATCGCATCCACGGCAGGGTGCGGCCCGGTCTTGCTCTGCCAGTCGCGCGACTTGCGCACCACATCGACCGCGTACGGAGCTACGTGAAAGAACGCATCCGAATTTCCCATGATGGCGATGCCCTTGCCTGATTCGGAAAACATCATCAGCAGCGCCTGAAACCCTTCGTCCGAGCCATTATGGCCGAACTCGTCCGCCCGGTTTTCGTCGCCCAGAAAGAACGCCAGCCCCACGGAGGTGCCGTCGCTTTCCTCGCTCTTGATCCGCGGCGTCAGCATCTCCTCCGTGCTTTTTTGTGACAGCACGTGGTTCGCCTTGCCTTGCTTTGAAAGCGCAATTTCAATGGCGAACTTCGCCAGGTCCGTCGGCGTGGTCCACAGCCCCGCCGCGGCCATCTCCGGATAAACATGCCAGCGCCCTTCCACGGACTTGCCGTTCATGCGCGCGCCGGTCGCGGTGAGCGCCGCCCGCGCCGGGGGCAGCGGCTGCTCATAGGAGCTGTCGCTCATCCCGATCTTGCTCAACACGGTCTCTTTCATGAACTGCGGAAACGGCTTCCCGGTAACGTCGATCACTACTTGCTGTTCAATAGTCACGCCTCCGCCGGAGTAGCGCATTCTCGTTCCCGGCACAAAATCCACGCGGATCGGCGCGGTGTTGGCCGGCTTTTCTCCGTTGAATATCTGTATCAGCGTGGGCTTGGGCTCGTTCACCGCGTATCCGGGAAAGCCATGCACGGTGAGCCCCGCCGAATGGCTCATCAGTCGCCGCAGGGTGACTTTCTGATCCCTGGTGAATTCGTTCTCCGGGACCTTCCAGCTCTTGAGCTTCTTGTTGACGTCCTCATCCAGTGAGAGCTTGCCTTGCTCCACCAGCCACATGGTGCCGACGGCCGCCACTGGCTTGGAAATCGAGCCGGCCTGAAAGAGCGTCTTGGTCGTGACTGGAGTCCTGCCGCCGCTTTCTGTCACGCCGAATCCCTTGGCCCAGGCAATCTGGTAGTTGTCGATCACGGCCACGCTCAGCCCCGGCACCTTGTAAGCCTCCATGAGCTGCTTCAGCGTGATATCAAGCGGTGGTTGACTCTCCTCCACCTGGAGCTTGAGCACCACGGTGTCCGGCGTAAGATCGGGCGCGCTCTTCGTCGCGCCTGGGTCACTCTGGGCCGCCTGGCCGCTCGTGCCGCTGTCCTTGTTCTGTGCAAAAGCCATGCCTTGCCCTCCAAAATCGCTGCATGCAAACAATGCAATCAAGACCGCAGTGAGAAGTTTCGCGGAGAGACGAAGACAGATTTTCATTGGTTTGGCTCCAGGCAGAGGATTACAAC
>DASTPO010000239.1:0-14016 GCA_035762225.1 Candidatus Angelobacter sp. | reverse complement strand
GAGGGTTTGCTGGTGATTGGAGTAACGGTACGGAGGCGCGCCTGAGTTGCCATGGGATCGATGATACCTTCGCTTATTCGTCGTTGAAAGTTACAGAAGTATCAGGCGTTCCGGTAACTTCATCTGGGCGGAGCGCCGGGGGCCCGATTAGAACGCCTTAAGCCGCCAAAAGGGTTCCAGAGGGTAAATGGATGCGGTACTCTGCTTCTCCGGATGGCTGGGAAGCCATGGTTGAAACGAAAATGGCTTGAATATCACTGAACTTCAGGGCCAAAAGTGCCTAAACAAGCCTGCTTTGGCGTCCAAATCGATAGTTGGAGCCTCCCCAGGCCCGCCGCATTGAGCAGAGTATTAGCAAGATGATTAACCTCGCCGAAGTCGGAGCGTTTCCCGTGGCTGCGGCCGGCGGCTTCCAGGTCCGGTTCGGGCTGTACCTGCCGGGAATCCGTGGCCAGGATGGCTTCGAGGTCGTGGTGAAGCTAATCCACCGCGACGATCGCTTTACTCCACAGATCCAAACCCAGAACACCGGGCTGACATGGCAGCAGGGGCACCCGCTGGATCTTTGGACCGCTACCGCCGCCATCAATCCCGTTGCAGGGACAAACTTTGGCCGCGAAGGTACTTATCTCTATCGTTACCAGCTTCTGTGGCACGGCCAGGTGATCACGCTGTGGTTCTGTGATCCTTTTGCCCGCATGACCGATATCGGCCGGCTCTCCGCCGTTACGGTCTCCCGCGCCGTGGATCCATTCCAGTGGACGGACGCCGCCTACCAGACTCCTGAACTCGACGACCTGGTGGTCTATGAGCTTCAGGTGGAAGAATTCAATGACACTTTTGATGGCGTGATTGAACGTCTGCCTTACCTGCAGAGCCTGGGCGTGAACTGCCTGGAACTCATGCCGGCGATGAGCGCCAAGCTCGATTTTGATTGGGGCTACGGCCCGCTGCATTATTTTTCTCCCAGCGCGCGTTTTGGCGGGCCTGACGGCCTGAAGCGGCTGGTGAATGCCTGCCATGCGGTTGGAATTGCCGTGATCCTGGATGTGGTTTACCAGCACGTCGATCCCATCTTTCCCTATCACCTGGTATATGACGACCTAAGCCGGGTTTCGCGCGCTCCCGCGGTTCCCAGTCCTATGATCAACGGCTCTGGAGATTTTGGACCCACCAACGATTTCTCACTGCCTTTCACGCAGGACTATTTCCTTGCCGCCAACCGCTTCTGGCTCGACGAGTACCACGTCGACGGCTTTCGTTATGACGAGGTCACTGACCTCTACAAGGGCCCAACTGACACAGGCTATGCCAAGCTGGCTTACGAAACGTATCGTGGCTCGCTGAACACTCCGCGCTTCCAGCGCCAGCCGCAAAGCTACAGCCGCATCATCCAATGCGCCGAGGCACTATCCCGCGCGCGCGACGTTCTCACCAACACCTTTACCAGTTGCGCCTGGCAGGATGACCTCTTGAACCAGGCGCGAGACATTGTTGGCGGGGCGAGTGTTAAGGATTCGTTTGCCCATCAGCTCGATCCCGGTTTTGTCGGATACCCGCAGACAAAGACCGTGGTGAACGCCGCCGGTAATCCCGTGGATATGCCGGTCGCGCCGTTCCAATATTTGAGCTCGCATGACCACAGCCATCTGATTATTTCAGCCGGGCTCACCGGAGATGGCCTGCTGCCTTTCGGCGATCGCAGCAAGTTTTATCTGCTCCAGCCTCTTGCCATCGCGCTGTACACGCTGGAGGGCATACCCATGTTGTGGCAGGGAGAAGAGTTTGCTGAAAACTGGGAGCTGCCGGACAAAGGTTCAGCCCGCATCAATCTCCGGCGGGACACGCACTGGGAATATTTTTACGATGAATACGGCTTCGCGCTGGTGCGCCTTTATCGCCGACTGGGACAATTGCGACGCAACCAACGCGCGCTGCGCAGCCGCGAATCTTTTTACTACTTCCAGCAATCGCTTCAGGGAAACCAGGTGCTGGCCTATCACCGGCGTGCTGCCCCGACCGCGGCCGGCGCTGAAGACTTTGCCATGGTGGCGCTGAACTTCGGCGACGCTGCCGCTGACATCCAGCTTCCATTTCCGCGAAGAGGAGTCTGGCGGGAGATGCTGGACGATGACGTCCGCAGCACACCCTTTGCCATCAACATTTCTGCGCAAGGTGCAGCGCAGCGGATCACAGTGCCCTCGCATTACGGCTGGGTCTTGATTCTGCAACCTTGACTTGCCCGCAATAAAAAAGCTGGCCAGTTGCATGGCCAGCTAAGAAGGAGCGGGAGTCCCGGGGCCCAAAAAATTAACAACGAACGATTTTGGGGCTTTGTATGCCTTTGGTCGCGTTGCGGGTATCGATCACCAGATTGGCTTGCGCGACGATGGCTTCGTAGTCGTACGATGAGTGGTCAGTCACGATTACCACGCAGTCGTACTCGTTCAGGGTGTCGAGCGGAGTGTTGTCCATCTCCAGGTTGTACTTGCGCCCGCGGCCAACATGCTCAAAGAAAGGATCGTTATAGCAGACCTCAGCGCCTTCCTTCTGCAATAACTCAATGATGGTCAGCGATGGCGATTCGCGCAGATCGTCAATGTCTTTCTTGTAAGCCACGCCCAATACCATCACCTTGGCGCCATTCAGGCTTTTGCGCTGGCGATTGAGCGCAGCCGCCGTGGAAGCCACAACGTGATATGGCATGTTGAGATTGATTTCGCCTGCCAGCTCGATGAAGCGCGTATGGAAATCGTATTCTTTGGCCTTCCAGGAAAGATAGAAAGGATCAATTGGAATGCAGTGTCCGCCCAATCCTGGTCCAGGATAAAACGGCTGGAAGCCGAACGGCTTGGTGGAGGCCGCGCCAATCACCTCCCAGATGTCGATTCCCATGCGCAGTGACAACAGCTTGAGTTCATTCACCAGCGCGATGTTCACGCAGCGGTAGATATTCTCCAGCAGCTTGGTCATCTCGGCCGCGGCGGGCGTTGAGACCGGAATCGTGCGGCGAAAAATGGTTCCGTAAAGCCGGCAGCCCATTTCGGAGGCTTGCGGATTCAATCCGCCGACTACTTTGGGGATGTCGCAGCGGGCAACGGTGTCATTGCCTGGATCTTCCCGCTCGGGTGAGAACGCCACAAAAAACGTTGTCGCCGGGCTGTCGCCATTGCGCGCCGCTTTCAGGCCCAGCGGGTTCTTTTCCAGGATCGGAATCAGCAGCTCTTCCGTGGTGCCCGGATACGTGGTGCTCTCCAGCACTACGAGTTGTCCCGGCCGCAGATGCGGCGCGATCGACTCGGCCGTCGCGGCGATAAAGCTCAAATCCGGCTCGTGATGATCGTTGAGCGGCGTGGGAACGCAGATGATGATCGCGTCCATGCTTGAAATTTGAGAATAATCTGAGGTCGCGGAGAAGCCGTTGTTCCTGGCGCCCTGGATCTCGGTTTCCGGAATACGGACGATGTACGATCCGCCCTGCGCCAGAATGTTTACTTTTTTCGCGTCAATATCAAAGCCGGTCACGCGATATTTCTGTTCGCTGAAGAGCAGCACCAGCGGCAGGCCAACGTATCCGAGCCCGATCACGCCGATGCGTGCGGTATGGTTTTCCAGTTTGGCGGTAAACGAATCGTTTGCCGTTGCTACGTATTCAAGAGTGCTCATAATGCCTTGGTTATGGCACTTATGGGGCCAAAATTCAGGGGAAACCTGAAGCAGCGGAAAGGCTGCAAAGCGTTTCAAATGTATGCGAACGCGGCGATTGTTCTGGATTTACGACTCCAACAGGCGGGGCCGCGCTGAAAACATTTGCACAATATTCCCGAAAGCCATCACCGGACAGGCAAACTCACTGGCTCCGTGTGATGTTTGTTGGACATGCCACGGGCTGCGTTCCGTTAGCTTGGTATCATTTCTTGTGCTCATTGACACTCCGTCCCCGCCCGGGACGGCAATAAATTCCGCAGCGCCCAAACCAGTCAACCCCGCGGTCCGGGCCACACGCCCCCGAGCTCTCCTGCTGCTGGCGGTGGCACTTATCTTATTTTTGATCTTTGCCGTCTCCGCCGGCAGGTTGCTGGTTCGCGATCGCCCGGAAAAATCTGATGTCATCATCGTCCTTGCCGGAGACAGCCAGGACCAGCGTTACCGCCGCGGGATGGAACTGCTTCGCGCCGGCTACGCCCGTCATTTGTTCCTTGATGCCTCGTCCGACTCCAATTATTTCGGCCACACGCCGGCTGAGTACGCAGAAGCTTTCCTTCGCAAGGACGCCGGCGAAATGTCCTCCGCGGTCAGCGTATGCCCCTTCGAGGAGGACTCCACCGTAACGGAGACGCGCTTTGTCGCCGCCTGCCTGGCGCCACTCCATCCCCAGTCCGTTTTGCTCGTTACCAGTGATTGGCACACGGCTCGTGCGCGCTCCATATTTGCGCGGCGTCTCCCCCAATATCGCTGGTCTGTGGCTGCGGCCCATGATGATCGAATCTTTGGGACCAGTTGGTGGCAGCATCGCGAGTGGGCAAAAACCACCTTCCAGGAGTGGCTCAAGGTGGGTTGGTGGAACGCAGTTGACCGTTGGCGATGAAGCATTAGAAATCACTAATCTTGGCGCGATTGGGTGCCCTTGCTGCCTCCATCAATCTAAGCCCCTCCATGGGAAAGGCATTTTCCTAGTGTGAAAACATTTTCCCATTCGCGTGCATTTGCAGTGCGTACGACTGTACCCCTGATGTTCAGACTGCGCCGATATATCCGTCCGATTACCCATGTATTATGAATAAGATAGAGGCTATTCCCCCATCCACCCGGGTGTCTTAGGCATTCCTCATCAGGCAGCTACTTTGGCTTCGTACATGCACTAACGGGCAGTGCAACCTACGTTCAATTCTCGTTTGTGGCAGACGGAGCCTCGAATGAAACAGATGGTGGAACAAAACTTTACTCTCCCCCCGGAGTCCGTGATTTTCGGCACTTCGGAGGCCATGAAAAAGGTCCAGAGAGACCTTGCCATGATCGCCTCCGCCGATGTCCCGGTGCTCATCCAGGGACCCAGCGGAACCGGCAAAGAGATCATTGCCAAGTTGATTCATCGTGCGTCGTCCCTGTCCAAGGGCCCGTACGTGAAGGTAAATTGCCCGGCGATTCCTGATGCGTTGCTGGAAAGCGAGCTTTTTGGCTATGAGAAGGGCGCTTTTACCGGCGCTTACAACTCCCGGCCCGGGTTGATCGCGCTGGCCGACCACGGCACGCTTTTTCTGGATGAAATTGGCGAGCTCAGCATGGGCTTGCAATCCAAGCTCTTGCAGGTTTTGCAGGATGGAAAGTTCAGCCGCATCGGCGCGCAGGAGGATACGCGTTCTGAGGCGCGCGTTATCTGCGCCACCAATCGCGACCTGAAGCAGGAGATTGCTGCCGGAAAATTCCGTGAAGACCTTTTCTATCGCGTCAACGTGGTGAACATC
Organism: Candidatus Angelobacter sp.; assembly: GCA_035762225.1. Taxonomy (GTDB): domain Bacteria; phylum Acidobacteriota; class Terriglobia; order Terriglobales; family Acidobacteriaceae; genus Angelobacter. The sequence goes on along the minus strand of DASTPO010000239.1, from coordinate 8,551 downwards.
ACGCTGCCGTCGCTGCGCGAAAGAAGCGCCGACGTGCCCGAGCTGGTGGAGTATTTCCGCGGCCACTTCAACATGCTGTACAACCGCAAGACGGCGCCGATCTCGGCCTCGCTGATGCGGCTGTTGCAGGGCTACCACTGGCCGGGGAACATCCGCCAGCTGGAGAACCTGATCAAGCGCTACGTCATTCTCGGCACTGAAGCCTGTATCAGCAGTGATCTGGCCGAGCCCGCGGGAAATGTTTTTGAGCTGGATATTCCCGAGCAGGGCCCGGTGCCGCTCAAGAAAATCACCAACCAGGCGGTCCGCCAGCTCGAACGCGAGATCATTCTCAAGGTTTTGCAGGCCAACCACTGGAACCGCCGCCGCGCCGCCGAAGCGCTCAAGATCAGCTATCGCGCTCTGCTTTACAAGATTCGCGATGCCGGCCTCTCGCCCAACCGCGCCGCGGTCAAGAGCATTCCTGGAGGCGTTGCCACGCCGCGTGACAGCCGTGACGCGGAAGAGGGTGGAGAAGCCGTCGAGTTAATGCCCATCGCCAAGGTCAGCAATGCTTAAAATCGGCGGCCAGAAAATTCCGACCAAGACGCTGGTCCTGGTAGCCAGTGAGGGCCTGTTGATCATCCTCGGGCTCGCGCTCGCCACTGGTCTGCGCTTCCGCTCGTCGAACTGGGCATACGCCGGCGGCCATACCGTCGCGCGTTTTCTGGTCGTGGTTTTCATGTGCGAGTTTGCTCTTTATTACAACGATCTGTATGACATGCAGGTGATGAAGTCGCGGGCCAGCCTGCTGATAGGCCTGCTGCAGGCCCTGGGCATCGCTTCACTCGGACTGGCGCTGCTTTATTACGTTGCCCCTTCGGTCAGCCTGGGCAGAGGCATCGCGGCGCTGGCCGTGCCGACGATCATGACGCTGATTCTGGCCTGGCGCGTCCTGCTGGATTCCAAGGGCTTTTTCTTTCTTGGCCGCCCGGAGCGCGTTTTGATTGTCGGCACCGGCGCCACCGGGATTTCGCTTACACGTGAAATCTGTTCCCGGCCCGATCTCAACCTCAAGGTGCTGGGATTCCTCGACGAAAAAGGCGAGAACATCGGCATGTCGCTGGTGAACCCGGGAATCATCGGCGGGTTGAGCGAGTTGGAAGGGCTGGTTCGGGAAAAAGAGATTGATCGCGTGGTGCTTTCTCTCAAAGAGCAGCGCGGACGCATGCCGTACCGCGAACTGCTCCGCCTCAAGTTTGCCGGGATCACGGTGGAAGACGCGCATACGGTCTTTGAAAACATCAGCGGACGCATCGCGCTGGAAAAGCTCTCGCCCAGCTGGCTGATCTTTTCTGATGGATTCCGCAAGAACAAGTTCCTGCTTGCCGCCAAACGCACCATGGACATTGCCGCGGCGTTATTTGCCATCACGCTCACACTGCCCATCATGGCGCTGGTTGCAGCCGCCATCCTGTTGGAGAGCGGAAGGCCGGTGCTCTTCCGCCAGAAGCGTGTTGGCCTGCACGGCGCGACGTTTGAAATTCTCAAGTTCCGTTCCATGCGCCAGGACGCCGAGAAAGGCGGCCCCAGCTGGGCCTCTGACGGTGACAGCCGCATTACCCGCGTGGGCGGCTTCATCCGCAAGTATCGGCTGGATGAACTGCCGCAGTTCTTCAACATTCTTGGCGGCACCATGAGCCTGGTGGGACCGCGGCCGGAACAGCCTTATTTCTGCGAGCTGCTGGAGACGAGCCTTGATTTCTTTTCCCAGCGGCACACCGTCCGTCCGGGGCTGACCGGCTGGGCGCAGATCAAGTATCAGTACGGCTCTACCGTCGAAGACGCGAAGAGGAAGCTGGAACTCGACCTCTTCTATATCAAACACCTTTCTATCTCGCTCGATCTGGCCGTGATTTTTGAGACCGTCAAGGTCATTTTTCTGGGCAAGGGAGCGAAGTAGCGATGCATCGGTCTTTTTCTCCGGCTCAGCCGGAAGTACTAACAAAGTGGGAGTGGAAAATGCTTTCGTTCAAGAAAATCGGAGCTGGAGCGCTGGCGCTTTCGTGGCTGCTGGCCGCGGCCGGCATGCAAGCGCAGAACGGCAATGTGCAGACTGCCAACCTCAAGACCCCCGTCGCGGCGAGCGATACCAAAACCGCCGATACGGCCAAACCAGACGAAAACGTCAAGCTGCCGGAGATCGTTCCCTCCGAATACATCGTAGGCGAATCCGATGTTCTGCACGTCAATGTGTGGAAAGAGCCTGAGGTTTCCCAGACCGTTGTGGTCCGCACCGATGGCAACATCTCGCTGCCTTTGATCAACGAGGTCAAGGTCAGCGGCATGACGCCGCTTCAGATCCAGAACATGATCGCGGACAAGCTGAAGGGCTTTCTCAACAATCCGCAGGTCACGGTCACGGTGAATGAGATCCGCAGTAAGCGGGCATTCATCACCGGCGAAATCACTCGGCCCGGCGGCTACTCGCTGAATGCGCAGACCACCGTGCTGCAGTTGATCGCCCAGGCCGGCGGCTTTACTCCGTTTGCCCGGCGCGATGGCATCGTTGTCCTGCGCACCCAGGATGGGAAACAGGTGCGGCTCAAGTTCAGGTACAAAGAAGTGATCCAGGGCAAGAAGACCGAGCAGAACATTGCTCTCCAACCAGGAGATACGGTGGTGGTCCCGTGAAAAACAATTACTTCGTCATCAAATCCATTGCGCTGGCGGGACTGCTCGCCCTGTTGCTCGCTCCGGCTGCGATCGCGCAGACCACCCCTAACAATGCTCCTGCTGACCCTTGGCATGACAACAACAACGGCTCTTACACGGTCTCACTGGGCACCGGGCAGTTGATCAGCCTGAGCCCTGAAGTCCACAGCTCGCAGTCCACCTCCAGCGACGAGTACGTTGTGAGCGACCCCGCCATGCTGTTCAAGCATGACTACAAATACCAGTTCTTTTATGGCGGGTCGGTGTCGTCGGTCTATACCAACAGCCTGGCCAATCCCGGTTCCAACTCGAGCCTGGTTTCGACCTCGGTCGATCCGTATCTGGCCGTCTTTGTTCCCACCCGCACCGGGCGTTACCTGATGCAGTATTCGGGTGTGGTAAACCCCAACGACACGGCCAGCGGCGATCCCCAGGCCTTCCATACGCTTACTCTCAGCGCCATGGGATCGTTCAGCGAGCGCTGGTTCTGGACCGCTTCTTCGAGCGGCAGTTATGGATCAGAATCTGCCCGCCTGCAGGGCCCGCTCAGCTTCCTGGTGGTGCAGAGCACGCCGATTGCCGATACCTCGTCCACCGCGGTCCTGCTCAACGCCAAGAACGTATCGTTTGCGGAAAGCAGCCTCGGCTTCGGCTGGCTGAAGAGCCGTCGTGACAAGATCAGCTTCACCGTGTTCCACACTTACACCGGGATTGAAGGCGATCCCACGGCTCCGCAGTCTCCGGGAACGCATGCGAACGCTATCGGGGAAAAGCTGGAATACACGCGCTCGCTGACCCAGCGGATTGATCTCCGCAGCTTCGGTGAAGCGCAATCGGTACTGAACGGCCCCACCTGCAACACCTACGGCGGCGGCCTGGGCATCGGGGTAAAGATGAGCCACTCCGTCGTGCTCGACGTGAGCGGCGGTCCGCAATGGAGCTCGGCAACCTGCGGCTCTCCGCAGTCGGCAAATTTCAGCGCCAGCCTGGTCAAGAATTTCGGCAACCAGGACAGGATCTACGCCTCGGTCAACCGCATGTTCACCACCATCGCGCTGCTGGACAGCCGATGGGAAGACAACGCCACCGTAGGCTTCACCAAGGGCATCCGGCGCTATAGCTTCACCACGGACGCCGGTTATCTGCGCGGTACCGCGATCACCAGCGTGATTCCGGCATACCACGGTTACTTCGTGGCGCCGCGCGCGCGCTACAAGATCACCAATAACCTCGCTCTCACTGCGGGCTATCGCTCTTTCCACGGTGTGGGCGGAAACCTGGTGAGCGGGAACCTCAGCTACGCGCAAGTCGGCATCGAGTGGTATCCGGCGCCGCTGCATTTCCGGTAAGGCCGAGAAGCAGGGAGAAAAAATGAATCAGGCTACAAACAATGAAACCGCGGCCCAGTTGCTGGCCTTCTGGAACACCGTGCGCCACTATCGCGGCTGGATCTTTCTCGGCACCGTCCTATTTTCCCTGGCGGGATGCACATTTGTTCTGCTCATGCCCGACCACTTCAAAGCGACAACCACGATCCTGGTGGACCCGCAGAAAGTGCCGGAGAAGTACGTAAGCCCCACCGTCAGCTCCGATCCCGGACAGCGCCTCAACACCATCACGCAGCAGGTGCTGAGTTCCACGCGCCTGCAGCAGATCATTGACGATATGCAGCTCTATCCTGAGTTGCGCGGAAAAATCTCGCGTGAAGAGCTTATCGAGCTCATGCGCAAGGACATCACCATCACGGTGAAGCAAGGCTCCTCTGCCGGGCTCAGCGCCTTCACCATCGACTATGAAGGCCGCCAGCGCGAGACCGTAGCCAAGGTGGCCAACCAGCTGGCTTCCACGTTCATCGAGTGGAACGTCAAAAACCGCGAGCAGCAATCCCAGGACACAACGGAATTCCTGGCCGAACAGCTCAAGGAAGCCAAGCAAAACCTGGAAGAGCAGGAGTCCAAGGTCAGCGCCTTCAAGATGCGCCATCTGGGCGAAATGCCGGAGCAGCAGGCCGCCAATTTGCAGGCTCTCTCCCAATTGCAGACCCAGTTCCAGGCCAATGTAGAAGGCTTGAACCGTCTGGAAGTGGAGCGCACTCTGCTGTCGCGCGGCCTGGAAAACTCCAGCACCGGCGTGGTAAAGACCGTGCCCGTCAGCGATCGCGCCAAGCTCGAAAGCGAACGGCAGCAGTTGCGCGCCAAACTCCAGGATCTGCAAAACCGTTATACCTCGGCGCATCCTGAAGTTGTGGACACGGCGGCGCAGTTACAGCGCGTGGAAGACAGGCTGAAGGCCCTGCCGCCAGATCCGGTGGTGGTGGCTTCAACTCCAGACAACACCGGCGTCACCGTGCGCCTGCAGTTGCTCGATCGCGAAGCCAAGCGCCTGAACGACGAGCAAAAACGCATCTCCGAGCAGATGGTTGCCTATCGCGCCAAGGTGGATGCTGTCCCGGTCCGCGAACAGCAAATGGCCGAGCTGGACCGCAATTACAGCGTCTCCAAGGAGCATTATCAATCGTTGCTGGATAAGACGTTTTCCGCCGGTATGGCAGCCGATCTTGAACGCCGGCAGCAGGCCGAGCACTTCACCATTCTTGATCTGGCCCAGGTGCCGGAAAAACCCTTTAAGCCGAAACGCAGCCTCTTGTTGGTTGGCGCATTACTGGGCGCCTTCGCTCTGTCGCTCGGGCTGGCGTATGTAAAGGACATGCTCAACAGCACGCTCAAGATTGAGCGTGAACTAAAAGCTATTCTGCCTGCCAATGTTCCGCTGTTGACGGCGGTGCCGAAACTTCAGTCCGGGGCAGATCGCAGGCGCGCAATCCGCTTCGCTGTTTTTGCCACGCTGGTGACAATCATCGGGTGCGCTTTGGAAGCTGTTTTGTACATCAGGTTGCACCCGACTCTGTAGTTGGAAACCAAATGCGGAAGCCACATGGCATCGCGAACAGCCGGCTCTCCGGACCGGACACACAAAACCCGAGGTTGTTATTCCCATGAGCGCGCTCAAGACACTCTACCGGCACTCGTCCCACTATCTCGGTGGGCGGGTGGCCGTCATGCTCCTGGGCTTTGTCTCATTTCCCTTGTTCACCCGGGTCTTTTCCGTTGCTGATTACGGCTCCATCAATCTGATCGTCAATACGGTTCTGCTGCTCACCGTGCTCTCGAAGTTTGGTTTTCAGCACGCGGTGCAGCGCTACTACCCGGAGAGCGCCTCTTCTTCTGACCCTGAGGCGCTTCGCCGTTACTATTCCACGCTGTTCTACGCCACCGGCTTCATGGCGGCCGTGCTCTCAGTGGTGTTTGGGGCCTCGGTCATTTTTGGGGCCGGAAAATTCATCAGCGTCACTGCATCGGGCACGCTTCTCCTGGCCTGTGCACTCATCATGATTCGTTCGCTGCGTTCCATGCAGATGAACCTGATGCAGATGGAAAACAAGACCCGGCTCTTCAACGGCATGGATATTCTGCAGAAAGCCGCGACCATCGCCCTGATCTGCCTGTTGCTGTTCTCCTGGCAAAAGACGGTTTTCGCCTTCTTTCTTGGCATGGTGATCGTGGAAGGCGCAATTCTTCTGCAATACCTGCCGGTGCTTTCGCGGCGGCATTTGCTCTCACCCAGGATGTTCGATTCCGGGTTTCTTCGCACCGCTTTGGCGTTTTCATTCCCGTTGATGGCCGCTGAAATTTCCTGGGTGGTGCTCGACTCAGGCGACAGGTTTTTCATCCAGCACTATCTTGGAGCGCAATCGCTTGGCTTCTACGCCGCCGCCTATGGCATCGCCATCTACCTGCAGGATGTGCTGATGGCCCCGTTGCAGCTCGCGCTCTTTCCCATCTGCATGAAGGTCTGGAACGCGGAAGGGAAGAAGGCGACGCAGGACTTTCTCAGCCGCAGCCTCGACCAGTTCCTGCTGGTGGCTGTTGTCGTGGTATGCGTGGCCATCGCCACGTCGCGCGATGTAATCGTGCTGCTGGCCTCGAGGAAATTTCAGCAGGCGCACACGCTGCTGCCGTTCCTGGTGCTCGGGCTCGTGCTTTCGGCGGTGACCATCTACTTCCGCCCGGGGTTGTTAATCCACAAGCGCGCTTCCAAGATCGCCAGCGCCACGTTCTATGCCAGCGTCCTGAACATTTCGATGAATGTCATTTTGCTCCCGCGGATCGGCCTGGTGGGAGCGGCCATCGCGACCATGGTGAGCTACGCCGGCATCGTTATATTTCTGGCGTTCCAGTCGTTGCGCGTGCTCTCGTTCAAACTCGAGTTGGCTGCATTTCTGCGTTACCTGCTGGTAGGCGGGACGGCCGCCTGGCTCGCGGCGCAACTCCCGGTCGAAAACCCCTTGCTCGGCGCCATCGCTAAGGCAAGCTTTATCACAGTGTTTTATGCCGGGGTGCTCTGCCTGATTGACGCGCGCGTGCGCAAGCTGTTCCGCGGAGCATCCGCCATCACGACAAGCTGGCTGCGGCAGCCCCGCGCAGCCGCAATCGACACATTGCCCGCTGTTTCGGAGAGGACCTAGGCCGTGCATTTTGGATTGGAACAATACGTCCCCTGGGTACTCTATATAGGAGCCGTGGCCGCTTTTTTCTTGTCACTTTTCTGGCGGCCTCAGGTGGGCCTCTATTTTCTGATCCCGCTGCTGCCCATGCAGACCATCCGTTACCGCATCATGGACCTGCCGCTGGGCAACAAGCTGATTGACATTCTTCTGCTTGGCGTAATCCTGGGCGCGATCTTCAAAGGCGGCTTCCGCCTGGAAAAGACGCCGATGAACAAGATCCTGCTGATCTTCGGCATCTTCTGCTACGTACAGCTATGGCGCGGCGCGTTCTTCCTGAACTCTGATCTTCCGCTCTCCATCAGCGACCCGCGTTTTTCCAACTGGAAAAACTATATGGTCATGTTCATCATTTTTGTCGTCGCGCTGAACGTGATCAAAGATGTGAAGCAGATCAAGATCATTGTGGTGCTGATGTGCCTTTCCGTGCTCGCCGTGGACAAAGGCTTTTACGGCACCATGAGCGATCGTGATCTCTCCCACTTCTCCTACGAGGTTCGCGATGGCGGCCCTCTGGGTTATGCGGGCGTCAACGGCGTGGCTACCTTCGAAGCTGAGTTCATGCTCTTCCTGCTGGGGATGAGCGCGCTGCAGAAGCGCAAATCGCTCAAGCTGGGAATGTGGGCGCTGGCCGCGTTCAGTGGCTATTGCCTCCTGTTTTCCTTCTCGCGCGAAGCCTATGCGGGAATCCTGGTGGGCCTGCTTTTTCTTGGCCTGCTGAAGCAGCGATGGATGCTCATTGCGCTGGGGCTCTTTCTGTTCAGCTGGCAGACCGTGGTGCCCACATCCGTGCGCGAACGCGTGGACATGACCTATGACAAGACCGATCAGCAGCTTGATACATCAGCGCAGGACCGTGTGACCCTGTGGAATGACGCGATGGATCTCTTCCACCAGAATCCGGCCATCGGCGCCGGCTTTGATACCTATCAGTGGCAACATCGGGTGGGTATCTACACGGACACGCATAACTATTTCCTGAAAGTGCTGGTAGAGACTGGCGTCATCGGTCTGATGTTCTTCCTGTTGATTCTTGCGAAGATGGCGCGCATCGGGCTGAAACTGTTCAAGAGCGCCAAGGACCCGTTTCTGCAATCCATTGGCCTGGGCTTTGCTCTGCTGATGGCCGGCGTTTTCGTGGTCAATTTTTTTGGCGATCGCTGGCTCTACGTGGAGGTCAACGGCTTCCTCTGGGTGCTTCTGGCCTGCGTGGTTCGCGGGCAGATGATCGAGAACCAGCGTGCTTCTGAAGCCGAGGCCGCCGAGGCAACCAGTCCGGTGGCAGGCGAGCCG
>DASTPO010000238.1:0-2068 GCA_035762225.1 Candidatus Angelobacter sp. | reverse complement strand
CCGTTGGAACTCTCCTGTCGGGACGAAGCGTGCTTGGCATGGCGGACGCAGTGGTGCTCAACGATCCTATTACCGGCCAGGGCGCCAACAATGCAGTGCGCTGTGCTGAAATTTATCAGGAGAGCATCCTTGAGCTGGGCCAAGGCCTGACGGATGCAGTATGGATGCAACGTACATTTGATCGTTACTGGAAAGGCTATGCGCAATGGGTGGTGGCTTGGACCAACCTGCTGCTGCATCCGCCTGCGCATATGCACAAGTTATTGGAAGCTGGCGGGAAGATGAAAGCCGTCGCTCAGGCCGTGGCCAATGGCTTTGATGATCCGCGAACATTTTTCCCCTGGTTCACCGATCCGGTTGAAGCCGAAAAATTTCTGGCGAAGGAAGCGCTCGCGGTTGGCGATCGTGTTGACCGGCGGGACCTGCGTCGTGCGCTCGGGCAGTTTGCAACCGGAGTAACCGTTGTTACGATGCGTGCACCCGATGGCCGCAAGGCCGGAGTTACGGTAAATTCATTCGCGTCAGTCTCTCTCGATCCACCGCTGGTGCTCTGGAGCCTGGCGCGTGAAGCGCTCTGCTTTGACGACTTTCTTGGCGCCACGCATTTCGGGGTGAATGTGCTGGAAGCCCGCCAGCATCACCTCTCGCGGCAATTTTCCTCTCCGCTCCCGGAGAAATTTACCGGAGTAGATCATGTGGAGGGGGCTGCAGGCGTGCCACTGCTGCAAGGCGCCATCGCCAGATTTGTCTGCCGCAAGGTCAGCCAGTACGATGGAGGCGATCACATCATTTTCATCGGCGAAGTTGAGCACTATGAATACCAGGAAGGCGAACCGCTGGTCTTCTATACCGGCCGATACCGGATCACAACCCGCCATCCCGATATCGCGGAGTTCGAATAGCACAGAATGAGGTAGCGCAGGACCCTTGAATTACGCACGCCGGAGCAAACATCTATCATGGCCACGGCCCCGCCCTCAGTGAGGGCTTCATCGGATAAAACGGATTCCAGCCCCTTTGCATCATGTAGCGCCCGGCGATTGCTGGTCCTGACCGGCATAGGCATGATCCTGGTGGGGATGATCTTGGGCGACATCTTTGCGGTATTTATCCTGCACCAGAACGCAGCCCGGGTTGGGACCGGATTAACCGACGCCGCTCATGGCGCGCTTGCCGGCGATGTAGCGGCGGTTGCTGCCAACTTCCAAAAGACAGGCGGGTTTCTTGAGAACCGCGGAACAAAGGTTGATACCCATGTCCACCTGATCGGGTTTGGTTATCTGGCGTTGATGCTGGCCATTCTTCAGCCATGGGTGGCGCTCCGTGCGGCCGTTAGGCGGCGCCTGGCTTGGCTTTTTCTCTTCGGTGGAGTCCTGCTGCCGGTAGGCGTCTTTCTAATCCACTATATCGGACGCATTTACAGCCCTCTACGGGCAATAGGCTGGGCAAGCATCTTCGCCGACGTGGGAGGCTTGCTGGTGCTGTTTGCCACAGTCGTCTATCTCATCGGCGTCTGGCGATATTTCCGCAACCGAGAGCATGCGGTTGCGCAAGACGATCTTCTGCAAGATCGCAGCGTTATAGGACAAAGATTGATTGCCGGTGGACTCTTGCTGGTGCTCGCTGGTTTTGCTCATGGCTCGTATTACGCCGCTGCCGACCTCTATCGTCACGAGGCAGCCGACTTCACGATTCTTTCTGACATCAGCGCGGCTGCGGGAACGCAAAATGTTGCGGGCGTAAACCAGGCGTTGATGGAATATGGACAGTTGCAAGGAGAAAAGGCAGTCAATATCGCGGCGCACGCCCATTTCATCGAGTTTGGAATACTGGCGATGCTGCTGGCTTTTTTCCAGCCCTACGTTAGCCTTCAGGAAAAGTGGAAGCGTCACTGGGGCAATGTATTGCTCGCCGGATCTGCGCTGCTTCCGGTTTGCGTTCTTCTTGAATTGAGATTCGGCTTGTACGCTGGTGGACTGGCGGACTTCGGCGGAATGCTGGTCATCGTGGCCATGCTGGCAATGTGGATAGGTATTGTACGTTATACCGGGGCCCTGGATTCGGAAGG
>DASTPO010000237.1:0-3583 GCA_035762225.1 Candidatus Angelobacter sp. | reverse complement strand
TCCCGTGAGATTTACATCCTGCTTGCCGTTGGCCTTGGCCAGCGCGATCTGGCTTTGTGCCGCCGTGATGCCCTGCTGCGCCGCGCGAAAGTCCGGACGATCGCTGAGCGCTTTTGCTTCCAGATCATCCAGTTTGGCGGTGAGCGGCTGGTAGGCCAGATCGCCGGCCACGTCATAGTCGCGCGGCAAGGCTGCCGTCCCGATCAGCTGGCGCAGGCTTCCCAGGGCCTGCACTTTGGCCACCCGCGCCGAGCTGACGTCAGTCTGAAATTGCAGCAGTTGCAGCTTGATCTTCAGATAATCGCCTTCGCTGATGTCGCCGGCTTTGTAGCGCAGCTCGCTGATGTCCACTGTCTGCTGGAAACTTTGCAGGTCTTCCTGGGCAAGCAGCAGGTTGGAATTCGCCAGCAACGCGTTGATGAATTGCTGCGCCACGTTGAAGGTCAGCGTGCGCTCTGCATCCGCTACCTGGGATTTCGTCACCGCGGTCTGGTCACGGGCCGCGCGCAACCGGCTCTGCCGCTTGTGTCCGCGCTCAAAGGTGTAGCCCAGCCCGATGTCGTACTGTTCCACGTCATTCTGAAACTGGCTGGGGTTAAAGAACGGGATGAACTGCGAATCGCCCGAGAGTGTAGGGTTGGGCCGCAGATTGGCCGTGATCTCCTGTGCCTGGTTCTGCTGAATCTGGGTGCGCGTGGCTTGCAGGCTGGGACTGTTCGACACAGCCATGCTGATAGCCTCTTCCAGGGTGATGACCTTGGAAGGCGGCGCCGGACGCGCTGCCTGCGGCGGCTTCGCGGGCACAATCTGGCTCGCCGGCGGGCCTTCCTGGGCCGCCATGGCCGCGTATGCGTTCAACGAAATTGTCGTCTGCCCCAACGTCAAAGTCAGCAGCAGAAAAAGCTTGAATAAGAGGGATGCCCGAGACATCAGTTCCCCTCCAGAAATCGGATTTTTGGGATTAACCTTGGATCAATAAGGCCGGACTATGCGGCGGGCGGGGGGCGGGTAAAGAGACTGATTTCCTTGACGATTCCCTTGCCTTCCGCCTGATACGGTACAGACAGGGTTTCCAGCGCGGCCAGTGTTGGCAGCGGATGAAATGTTACCGCGGGCGCATTGGCATGGACTGAAATGCAGATGACACAGGGCGAGGAGTTCTGCGCAACCGCATCTGAGTGTGCGTGCGTCGCCTCCAGACCGGTCATGAACAGCGCCAGAGCAATGCAGCTTAGCGCGATCCAGCGCATCCATCTGCTGCGTTCGAATTGTGTGGTGCCTGATGCTTTCATGTTCGGGTGCCACGCCTGGCACAAGCCCCCGCACAACCTGGTCCGGCGGATGGTTTCCACAGCCGGACTACCGCCTTTATTCTAGCAGATGCGGCAATGGCTTTAAGGTAAGGAAACTGTAAATTGCAAGGCCAGAGCTGCTGTGCTAGCGTAAATGGGACTGCGAGGCGTTTTGCGTACGATTCCCGCGGGGCTGGACCGCAAGGAGGCTGAGCTCTACAGCCAGCTTGATCCGAATCAGCTCCCCAAGCATGTAGCAATCATCATGGACGGCAACGGCCGCTGGGCCAAGCGCCGCCACCTGCCTCGTGTGGCAGGCCACCGCAAGGGCGTGGAAGCTGTCCGCTTGGTGGTGGAGACCGGCGCGCGTATCGGCTTGCCCGCGCTCACGCTGTACGCCTTTTCCGCAGAAAATTTTGTTCGCCGTCCTGCCACTGAGATTCACTTCCTGATGAAGCTGCTGCACCGGTATCTGAAGAACGAGTTGCCGCTGATGCAGCGCAACAATATCCGGCTTCAGTTCATCGGGCGGAGTGAGATGCTGCCGCAGGAAGTGCAGGAGCGCATGGCCTGGGCGAAAGAGCAGACCGCCGGCAACACCGGCATGATCATGACGCTGGCCCTCAATTACGGGTCCAGGTCGGAGATCGTGGATGCGTTCAAGTCGATGGTGCGCGCGGCCGCCAACAATGGCGGGATTGAGCATCTCCAGATCGACGAAGAGACCGTCAATCGGCACATGTACACCAGCCATCTCCCGGAACTCGATTTCCTGATCCGCACCAGCGGCGAGATGCGCCTCAGCAACTTTCTTCTCTGGCAGGCCGCGTACGCGGAAATCTACGTAACCAAAATGCTCTGGCCGGATTTCAACGGCCTCCATCTTCTCGAAGCCATCCAGGAATTCCAGAAACGCGAACGCCGTTACGGCGGACTGAATGAACCTCCTCCCGGCAGCTCCAACTAAATGAAGCGCGTTCTAACCGCGGCTGCGCTGATCCCGGTGGTGCTGCTGCTCGTCTTCAAAGCTCCACTGTGGCTGTTTTCGCTGGTGGTAGCGGCAATCATTGTGCTGGCGCTGCATGAATATCTGGGAATCGTGGAAGCGGCCGGTATCAAGCCTTTTCGCTGGCTGGTGTACGTGGTCGGAGTACTGCCGATTCTTTTTCATCTATTTTCAATTCTCGTCTCGAATCTCCAGCCGGATTCGCGTCACTATTGGTCTTATCCGCCTGGGTGGGCTCTTTTTTATACCTGGCAACTGGTGCTCGCGCTGAGCCCAGCGGTATTTGGTACGGCATTAGTTTTCAGGAAGGACATGAGCCGAGGCTTGGCAGCGGTCGCAGCTTCGCTCCTAGGGGTTATTTACATCGGCGTGTCTTTATCTCTTCTGATTGCGTTGCGGTCCAACAACTCGCAGGCCGTCCTGGTCATTTTCATACTGCTCTCCGTCTGGACCGGCGACTCCGCGGCTTACTACGTGGGAAAGAATTTTGGCCGGCACAAACTGGCGCCTGTGGTCAGTCCTAACAAGAGTTGGGAAGGAGCAATCGCATCCGTTCTGGCAAGCATGGGAGTAGCAGTTCTGATCCTGCATTTTCGGGATGATCTAAGCGCCTGGTTCTCTTACACGTGGATCGGGAGGAACGACGCGCTTTTGCCTGTGTGGCCGCCAAGTCTGACTCATGCGCTGGCCCTGGGCCTACTCACGAATGTCGCTGCACAGTTTGGCGATCTGTTTGAATCCGCTCTCAAGCGCGGCGCCGGAGTGAAGGATTCAGGAACTCTGTTGCCCGGTCACGGCGGTATGCTGGACCGCATCGACGCATTGCTCTTCGCCATTCCGGTGGTGTGGTACTATGCGCAACAAACGCGATTTCTGCAACCATAACTCACCCATGAAACGCATTGCCATCCTCGGTTCCACCGGCTCCATTGGCCGCAGCACCCTCAACGTGATTGAAAACAATCCGGAGCGATTCCAGCTGCTCACCATGGCCGCCGGAGCGAACATTGAAGCCGCATTGAAAGACGCGCGCCGCTGGAAGCCCAAAGTACTCTCCCTCGCCTCAGAGCAGGATGCGGAAAAAGTCTGCAAGCAGCTCAAAGCCGAAGGTCTGGGCGAAATCGAAGTTGTTTACGGGCAGGCCGGCACGGTCCGGGTGGCCACTCATCCTGAAGTTGATTTCGTGGTCAGCGCCATTGTGGGCGTGGCCGGATTGAAAGCAACGTATGAAGCTGTGCGCGCGGGAAAAGGCATCGGACTCGCCAACAAGGAGTGCATGGTTGCG
>DASTPO010000236.1:0-39112 GCA_035762225.1 Candidatus Angelobacter sp. | reverse complement strand
AAAAAGAGAAAGGGTCAAACCGGCAGGCTTGACCCCTCTTTTCAACCGACAATACCCTCCTACCCCTTCACATTGATGTGGGAGAAGGACATGATGGCCTTTCCGGCAACCGGGTGGCCAAAGGATTGGGCAGGCGCAAAGATGGTGAAGAGCAGGGCTCGGTTCAACTGGGCCCGCACCTCATCGTCGTCGCGACCGGAAATGATGCGATAGTTTTCCACGCGCCCGCTGGCATCCACGTAGGTCTCAATCACCACCGGTGAATCCAGGTTCAGCTGCGGCTCAGGATACTCCGAGAGCTGAAGCCGTGGAGGCGTGTAAAAAGCTGACGGCACATCGTCATTGGCGCTGACCTGCGTGGGAACCAGCAGGCCCATCAAAACACCAAAGAAAATGACTGCGGTAAACAGGCCGGCCGTAGCCGGGAACATAAAGCTCTGGCACGCGTTCTCCAGCCGAACCAGGTAGCCTTCCAGAATTCCACGAATGGTGCGCGAGCGCGCACTCGATACGGCGACACGGATCTTCAGCGCCAGGTCAGAGGGGGGCTGACGGCGTCCGAGCGAAGATACCAATGAGCGCGTGTTTTCAAGAAGAACGTATTCTGACTGGCAATCCGCGCATTCACGCAGATGGCCGGAGACCTCTTGCATCTCCGCGCCGCTCATAGCGCCGTCCAAATACGATGAGAACAGGGGCTTCGCCTCTGTACATCTCATGATCTTGCCTCCAATACTGATTGCGCCGGTGAACCTTTGCTCTCCGGCTTGCTTCCCCCCACCCCGGAACCCATATCTCGAACAAATATCTCCAATCGTTTTTTGAGTGCATCGCGTCCACGCATCAGCCGCGACTTGACCGTCCCCAGGGAAATCTGTAGGACCTCTGCTATCTCCTCATACGCAAGCCCTTCAATGTCGCGCAGCACCAGGGTTGTGCGATACGGCTCGGGCACCTCTTTCAGCTCCGCTTCCACCCGGGCGCGAATCTCTTCATGGGCGAAAATCTCCATGGGCGACTCGCGCTTATCCGCGATGGTTTCAGACAGCCCAAAGGAATTGCCTTCATCGTCCACATGAGATTCCATGGATGTTTCCTTGCTCTTGTGCCGGAACCACCAGCGCCTCTGGTTGGAGGCCTCGTGGATGGCAATCCGGTACAACCAGGTCTTCAGGCTGCATTCGCCGTTGAACCGTTTCATGCCGCGAAAGACTTTGAGGAAAACTTCCTGTGTGGTATCCGCCGCGTCTGCAGGGTCAGTCAGAATGCGGTACACCAGGCTGTAAATCGGCTGGTGATAGTGATGGACGAGCCAGTTGTAAGCCTCTTCCGAGCCGGACTTCAGCTCGGCAATAATCGAGGCTTCCTCGGCCCTCACGCTGATGGCGCTGGCAATGTTACCCAATGCTGCAACTCCCGCCATTTTTCTCACGGCGTCACCCCAATTCTCTCAGGATATGGGCGCCGCTACAACTAACCAGAGTAACGGCGGTTACCACCCACGGGGATACAGCAATTTCCTTCTTGTAAATAGACCCCAACCCAGGGCAACAAGTTCCAGAAACTTTGGCTTTAGTGAGGTGTGGTGGCCGTCTGAGCGGAAGCCGCCGGAGGTGTGGCGGTGGCGGGAGAAGTCTTTTTCTTGGCACGCTTTACCGGCTTTTTGGCCGGCTGGGCGGCATCATCAATTACCACCACTTTGCCGGGAACCGGCGTCAGCGCCTGCCGTGCTGCCTGGGGTGGCACGGGTGGACGAGCCATGGTTTCCAGCTTCACCGCTGCCTGCTCAATGTAGGTCGAGAGGTTTTGCCGGACCGAGTCCAGGGCCCCGGCATCACTGGCCAGGGGCTCATATTCTTCCTTTTTGCCCAGGCTGCCGGCCGCGTCGGCCAGGCCGCTGAGATATTCATACAGAATGTTCAGGTTGTTATAAAGCTTGAAAGCCGCCACTACTCCGCCGTGGCTGGTCTGCACCTCATTAATCAGCCCGGGGACCGCATTTGCGATGTTCTTCTGCAAAGAGTCGGATATCTGCTGCAACTGCTGCTTCTGCCCGGAATCGGTCTTCCATTTTTCAATGCGCAGCTTTCCGATATGCGTGCTGGCAGCTCCGGTGGAATGCTGAATCTCCACGATAATGGCGTTCAGGTCCGCTGCCGGCGCCGCTCCGCTTTGCGCGCTCTGCGCGGCCGGAGCGTTACTGGTCGTGCCCGGCGCCTGCGCTTGCGCGTTGAAACCGACCGCGAGCACCCATATGCCGATTGTCACAACCTTGTTCATTGCCATTACTCCTGCTGTAACTCAGATGAGAGTTGGCTAACGAGGGCTTCCTGCTACTCAGGAATGTTCCCGCCCGGCCAGCATCGCCAGCACAACCTAATAGGATACACAAATCCGGCAATTCCGCTTGGGACGAGACGCCCTCCAGTCGTCAAACGCGCTGTTCCCTCAGGGAATCGTCAGCCGTGTTGTTAAGAATTGTCATTCCTCTCATCAAACCGGAACCGTTGGCCACGGGGCAACATCCAATAATTAACTCATTAGTTAATTTGTTAAGTTCGGTTTAGTAAAGGAGAGGTTATGAAAAGGGCTCCAGGGATGTTTTTAGCGATGGTTCTGGCATTGGGAACGGGAATGGCATTTGCCCTTCCGGCCGACCAGGCGACCGCCAACGATAATCAGCGTCTTCAACAGCGGCTTTCCGGCGAGGTCCGGCACCAGCTGGTGATGATTCCCGAGTTCAGCATTTTTGACAACCTCACCTACGAGGTGAACGGCGGGACGGTAACGCTCTCCGGCCAGGTGCGCAACGCCGTGATCAAGAGCGAGGCCGAGTCCGCGGTGAAACACCTTGAAGGCGTGGAGCGCGTGAACAACCAGATTGAAGTGCTTCCGGCTTCGTTCAATGACGACCGCATCCGGCGCCAGGTGGCGCGCGCGGTTTACAACCAGGCCCCCGAGTACGCGATCCAGCCGGTGCCCCCGATTCACATCATCGTGAAGAACGGCCACGTGGATCTGGTGGGCGTGGTGGGTAACCAGATGGACAAGAATCTTGCGTTCATTCGCGCGAACGGCGTGCCGGGCGTGTTCTCCGTGAACAACAACCTGCAGGTGGAAGCTTCAAAAAAGGGTTAACCCCGTTGGCAAGGTGAAAGGAAAAAGAGACGCAGATGTTCTGCGTCTCCTTTTTCAATTTCAGAAGATCGCTGGGGCGTATTGCCTCGGCCAGCGTGAGAATATCTTGCAGACTGCTTCCGCACATGGAGCCTGGGCATAGAGCTCGATGTCTTATATTCAACGGTTTACAGAATAAGTGCTCCGTTTCTGATTCGGTGCTAGGTTTTTCAGTGGTTCTGTCATATAATCAAGACTCCAGTTAAGTGTGATTCACCAGCGGTTAGCGAGCCGGTCCAGCCTTCAAAGCGACAACCCACCTCACAGCACCAGTCAATCTTCTCAGCAGGAAAATTTTGCAACACCAACAAAGGAACAACTACAAATGGAACAAGGAATTGTGAAGTGGTTTAACGATGCCAAGGGCTTTGGATTTATTACCCGCAACAGCGGCGAGGGCGATGTATTCGTACATTTCTCTGCGATCCAGTCCAGCGGCTTCCGCAGTCTGCCCGAAGGCCAGGCCGTGGAATTCAGCGTCACCAAGGGGCCCAAGGGCTTCCAGGCTGAGAACGTAAAAGTCCTGTAATTTACAGGCACCCAGTTTCTGATCAGGATTAA
This sequence comes from Candidatus Angelobacter sp., assembly GCA_035762225.1. Lineage (GTDB taxonomy): Bacteria > Acidobacteriota > Terriglobia > Terriglobales > Acidobacteriaceae > Angelobacter. The sequence continues at coordinate 35,374 of DASTPO010000236.1, read as the reverse complement.
AACTGCCCGGATGCGAAAAACAGCGCTCCGGGCAGTGCTGCGTTCAGGAAATAAAACATTTGCGCCTTCGGACTCCATTCTTTGACGATCTGCGATCAAAAGTACCCTGGTTTCAACCGCACATTACGCAAGGACATATGCTGAACTAACTTCCGTGAGCTCGACTTATCTTTTCTTCTAGCATGCTGCTAGTTCGTTGCAGCATGATTCTTCTGGAGAAGTACAGGCGCTTAGCGTGCTGCTCTCGCCAAACTAAAACTTGTTATAGCCAGAAGCAAAGATCATGACCATCCACTCATCAAAATCCGTTCTTCCGCATTTCAATTTTGTTTTCCTGGTCCTCTTAGTTGCGTTGCCGGGTAGCATGGCAACAGCACAGCAATCCGATTCACAGGCCCAACAGACCCAATCTGCGCGCAAAACCAAGGTCAATCCGCCTCCCGACTATCCGGAGCTCGCCCGCAAGCTGAATATTCAGGGAATAGCGCGCGTTCTGGCGAAAGTCGCGCCTGACGGTGGAGTTGTCAACGTGAAAGAGCTGGGCGGGAACCCGGTGCTGGTATCGGCCCTGGCCGAGGCAGTGAAGCGGTGGAAATACGAGCCGGCGGAGCACGAGAGCGAAGTCGAGATCAAATTTGACTTTGTCCTGAATCACTAAGCTGAGCCAGTTTTCCGCTGGCCGGCACGCTCGCACCGAGTCTCTCTCGTTTAGCGTCGCCGTTTTTCACAACGGACTCTTTGAACCTCGGGTTCCTTCCTGGCTTGGGAAATCTGTGACCTCTCCTGAGTCCATCCAGCGCCAGTCCACCGGAACACACTTCATTCATAGCGCAGAGCTTCAGTGGGTGAGACCGCGATGGCGTGGCGCGCAGGCAATAGGCAGGCGAGCAGCGCGCTCAGACCCAGGAGCGCGGCCGCTGCTAAGAGACCGCGTGCAGCAAAGGCGTTTTGCATCCAGTGCGCGAGGATAGTACCGAGAAAGCTCTCCACGGCAAGACCAACCACAATGCCCGCGATGGCGCTGACGAGCGCAATGCGCGCGGCGACCCAGAGGACGTGCTTGCGCGGAGCGCCGAGCGCCAGGCGAACACCGAACTCGGCAGTGCGCTGCGCGACGCTGTAAGCCACGAGGCTGAAGATCCCCACCAGCGAGAGCGCCAGCGCCATGGCCGAGAAGACGCCAAACAATATGGAGAAGAGCCGTTGGCTTCTGTACTGCGCGTCGCGCTCAATGGCCTGGTTGAGAGTGAATGTGGCACCGTTGGTGATCTGCTGGTCGGAAGCGACGGATGCGACAGCGGCGCGGATCGAGTGCAGGTAGGCGAGCGGATCACCCTGTGTGCGGACGAAGAACTGCACCGTTGGCCGCATCACGGCGGTGTACGGAACGTAGATGGCGGGGACGACCGGGCGATCGAGGCCGTCGTTCCGCGCATCGCCGACGATGCCGATGATCTGACGCCAGGCAGTGCTTTGCGTAGAGGCCACCTGGTTAGGATTCTGGCTTATGAGACCGGGGATGCGTAGCTGCCGGCCCACGCCAGTGGACGAAGGGAGATAGCGGGTGGCGAAAGCTTGATTGACGACCGCGATGAAGTCTCCGCCGGTATTTTCATCCCTATTCCAGATACGACCCTGAAGCACAGGGATGCGGAGCGCAGCGAAGTACCGCTGGTCGACCGAAATCACGCGAGCCTGCGTCTGCTTATGATCGCCAGTTCCCTCGATCTCGAAGGGTTGCTCATAGAAAGCGCTAATACTGGGCGGCGTGGCATCGACGCCGACGGCGACCGTGGATATTCCGGGGACAGATGCGATCCTCTCCCGGATCTGCTCGAAGTAAGCGATTCTCGCCTCGCGCGGCTGAATGCGGTTCCACTCGCCTGGGTTTTTGATGTGCAGCGCGATCCCCACCCTCAGGACATTCGCCGGATCGTAGCCCAGCGGCATCCGCATGAGCCCAAGAAAGCTCTGGATGGCGGTTCCCGCAGTGGTCATGAGCAGCAGTGTGAGCACGACCTGCGCGGCGATGAGAACGCTCCAGCGACGCTTGCCAGGAGCTGCTGCTACGCTGCTCTGCCGTCCGGGGAGCATGTGCACGGAATCGCAGCGCGAAAGTCGCAATGCAGGGACAAGGCCAAAGAGGAGTCCGCAGAGCAGCGCGAGCGCGATGGAGAACGCCAGGATGGGAGCATTGATGCGAATGAAGGATTCTGCCGGAAAGGAATCCGGGGAGAGAGCCATCGGTAGCTTTGCCAGCCAATAAGACGCAGCCACGCCCAGCACAGCGCCGGCGCAGGAGATAACGATGGCTTCCACGAGCAACTGGCGGACGATGCGCCAGCGGCTGGCGCCGATCGCACTGCGGATGGCGAGTTCATGTCCTCGTGTGCGGCCACGCGCCAGCAGAAGGATGGAGCAATTGGCGCAGCCGATGATCAGCAGGAGCACAACGCCGGTAAGAAGAAGCCTAAGGGTAGTGCCGGTATTCTGCTGGAAAACCCAGATGATCGGCGTCAGCGCTAGATGCAAATGGGGAAAAACACGCCCGGTACGCTGCTTAAATTCCTCGAACAGGATGGGCTCGAGCACAGAGTTGGCGGCGGCACGGTTAACGTGGGGCCGGAGCTTGACCATCAGGATGTAGGGCACGGTGGCCCCGGAGCTGACGTTGACAACCGGCGTTAGGCTGGCCGGCAGGTAAACATCGCCCACCTGAATCATGTCATTGAATGCGAAGCTGCGCGGCATTACGCCAACAATGATGTAGGTCGCATGATTCAATTCCAGCGTTCGCCCGATAACGTGGGGATCGCCGCCGAAGTGGCGCTGCCAGAATTGGTAGTTGAGAACAACCACGGCGTGGCCGCCGTTCTCTCCGTCGGATGGCTCGAGGGTACGGCCGAGAAGCGGCCGGACACCAAAGAAAACCCCGGCATTCTCAGTGAGGTAATAGCCCCGGATATCTTCCGGCAGTGCGCCGCCGGTGATCTCAACCTCCGCCAGGGAGAAACCGAGCAACGATTCAACTGGTGCTGCACGCCGCATCTCATCAAGCTGTGCCTTGCCAACATCTGAATACATAACCTGGACCTGGTCAGGATATCTGTCGTCGACGGCGAAAAGGTTCATGATGCGGTCGGCGCCGGCGTAGGGAAACGGGTGCAGCAGGACGGCGTAGATGAGCGAGAACATCGCCGTGGTGGCGCCGATGCCCAGCGCGAGTGAGAGCACGGCAACGGCGGCGAAGCCAGGATTGCGACGCAGGCCGCGCAGACCGTAGCGGATGTCTCCGCCTAGCTCATCGAAGGCGCGCAGGCCGATGGCGGTGCGGTAAGTCTCGTTTTGCGCGGAGGACCGGCCAAGGTCGATGCGCGCTTTGCGGCGCGCTTCTTCTTCCGAGAGCCCCTGGCGCATTAAATCTTCCTGGTAGGCTTCAAGTGTTGAACGAAATTCTTCTTCGACGTCGCTATGAGTGCGTGGCGCAATGGAGCGCCAAAGCCTGCGAATGGCCGCGCTTAGACTCATATCTCGCCTGCTTTCTTGTCGAGAATGCCGGCGACAACAGCGGCCATGTCAGTCCATTTGGCGGTCTCGGATTTGAGCTGACGCGCGCCGGATGGGGTAAGCGAATAAAAGCGGGCGCGGCGATTGTTCTCTGACTCGCCCCACTCCCCTTTGATCCAGCCCCGGCGCTCCAGACGATAGACAGCGGTGTAAAACGAACCCTGCAGGATTTCGAGTCGCGCGCCGGAGATCTGCTGGATGCGCAGCAGGATACCGTAGCCATGCAGCGCACCGAGCGAGACAGCCTTGAGAATGAGCATCTCGAGCGTGCCCTGCGGGAGTTCAACCGGTTTCGTCATTGGTTAAAGGCTCTCTCCTATCTGACAAAGGAGAGTACATGCTCTCTCCTTTCCCGTCAAGGAGAGACCGCCAGGCGCACAATTGCATCCCTGGCGTCTGCACGGCTTCGGCTGATGACCTCATCTCTACCCGAGAGTGGTCGCGAACTAGGTGGGAATCTCCGTGGAAACACCGGAAAAACAACAAAAGGACGAGATAAACTATTGAAAAGAAATGGTGGACCTGGTCGGGATCGAACCGACGACCTCTTCCATGCCATGGAAGCGCGCTCCCAGCTGCGCCACAGGCCCACTTTCAAGGCGTGTCTCTATTCTCGCTGACCGGGAAAGAATCGTCAAACGAAAGCGCCTGCATGCCGTCCAACAAAACGGACCCCTCCCATTTCCGGGAATGGAACTTTACTCACTTTTTTGCGTATTTATGATGAAGGCATACTAAACTTTAAGCCAGCAACTCCTTTAAAACCAGAAAGCCATGCCGAAACCAAAAAGTCCTCGCCGGGGCGTATCCCTGAAAGAACCGACCATGATCGCCCTGGAAACATTACGGGCCCACAAGCTGCGCTCTTTTTTGACGCTGCTGGGGGTGATTCTTTCCGTGTCGACCCTGATCGTGGTGGTTTCCATGGTCAAGGGAGCCAACCGCTATGTGGCCGAAAAAGCCGCGAATTTCGGCTCCAACGTGTTCCTGGTCATGCGTTTTCCCCTGATCACCAGCCAGGAGGCGTTCGTCAAGCTGTCGCGCTCCAACAAGAACATAACCTGGGACGATTATGAATATGTCCGCGACAATATGAAGCTGGCGAAAGAGGTCGGACTGGAAGTCCGCCGCAATGGAATTGTGAAATACAAGACCGAATCGATCGAAGACATCAATGTGCGCGGCGTCACCGCCAACATGATCGATATTGACACGGAAGAGGTGGGATCAGGCCGCTACGTGACTGACGCCGATGACCAGCACCGCGCCAACGTGACCATGATCGGCACCGATATCGTCAAGCGCTTCTTTTCCGGGGTCGATCCGCTGGGCAGAACGATTTATATCGATGGCGAAGCTTATGAAGTGGTGGGAGTGGCGAAGGAAATAGGCAGCGCCTTCGGCCAGTCGCAGGATGACTTCGTTTACATTCCCCTGCAGACGTACCGCAAGGTCTATGGCAGCCACGAGTCCATGAATATCAACATCAAGGCTCTGGCGGCTGACCTGATGCAGCCGGCTGAAGACGAATCGCGCATGTTGATGCGGGCCCGCCGCCACCTCACGGCCAAGCAGGAAGATAACTTTGGCGTGGTGGAACCCTCCGCCATCATGGAGCTGTACAACAACCTCACGGGATCGCTGGCCACCGGCTCCATTGGAGTGGTCTTTATTTTTCTGGGGATTGGCGGGATCGTGATCATGAATATCATGCTCGCCAGCGTTACCGAAAGAACGCGCGAGATCGGCGTGCGCAAATCGCTGGGCGCAACCCGGCGCGATGTGCTTCTGCAATTCCTGGTTGAATCCGCGGTGATGGCTGCCATTGGCGGCATCATCGGCGTTTTGGTGGCGGTCGCGATCTCTTTTGCCGTCGGCCAGCTCACGCCTTTCCCCATGTCGTTGCCGATTGGCTGGGTGATCACCGGTGTCATGGTAGCCACGGGCGTTGGCTTGTTCTTTGGCGTTTATCCCGCATACAAGGCCTCCAAGCTCAATCCGATCGAGGCACTGAGGTTTGAGACATAGCTATGGTCCACTCCAATATGGTTCTGGAAGACATCAAGATGGCCCTGGAGACCATCCGCACGCACAAGGTGCGTTCATTCCTGACCGTGCTGGGCGTGGTGATCGGGACCATGGTGGCCATTCTGGTTGCCTCCATGCTGCTGGGTGTGGAAAAGAACGTTCAGGATTCGCTCAATGAATTCGGGGTCGATAATTTATTTGTCCTGAAATTTGAGCCCGGAATCCGCTTTGGCCGCCTCAGCCCTGAAGAACGCACACGCAAGCCGCTGACCTATGACGACGGCATGGCCATCAAGGATGAGTTGCCGGCGATCAAGAACGTCGTGATCGAAGCCTTGTTTCATATCGGTGATGGGCCTCAGCCCATCCGCACCGCGCGTTACAAGAGCCACGAACTAACCAACATCATCTTTCGCGGAATGACGGCCAGCTACGCTGAGGTGGTGAATGGCCGCATGAAAGAAGGCCGTTTCTATACTGACCAGGAAGATTTGCACCGCGAAGACGTCGTGGTCCTGGGCTACGACGCAGAAAAAAGCCTCTTTCCCGACGAGACCGCCGAAGGCAAGCCGCTGCTGGTGGACGGCAATATTTATACCGTCATTGGCGTCTTCGACAAGAAGAAAAGCACCCTGAACCAGGCGGGAGACGTGGAAGTCTTCATTCCTTACCGGACTTATAAAAAGCACTATCCCCAGGACGATGAAATCGCCTTGATCGCAGAGGCTTTTCCCGGACAGAAGGCCACCGCCGAAGACGAGATCCGCGGGCTCCTGCGGCTGCGCCGCCGCGTCCCGCCCAACAAGCCGGACACATTCGGCATCAGCAGCGCGGAAGCCCTGGGCCTTCAGTTCCGTGACATTATGGCGGGCATTTTCAAGCTGGTTGTCGGCATCGTTTCCATCGGCCTGCTGGTTGGCGGCGTAGGCGTCATGAACATCATGCTGATGTCAGTTACGGAAAGGACGCGGGAAATCGGCGTGCGCAAGGCCATTGGAGCACGCAAGCGCGACATCAGCTTCCAGTTCATCACTGAAGCCATGACGTTGACCGGTATCGGCGGAATCCTGGGCGTAATCCTGTCTTTGATCTTCAGCGGGATTCTTCAGCTCATTCATTTTCCCTCATCGGTGCCGATCTGGGCGGTCTTGCTCGCGGTGGCCGTGGCCAGCAGCGTGGGCTTGTTCTTCGGCATCTATCCGGCGATGAAGGCTGCGCGCCTGGATCCGGTGACTGCTCTCAGATACGAATAAGGCAAGCCTCAGCGTTCATCAGCAGAACTTTGCGGCCGCGCTTTGTCTTCATCACGAACATATCCGTAAGGACAATGCCGGCATCCTGAGCGGCAGCAATAGCCCCTCTGGAGCAGGTATTTTGCGGTGAAAACCCAGTTCCCGTTTTCCAGGTAGTAATCCTCGCCCAGCACCAGATCAGCTCCGCTCATGGACGGCCAACCACGCTCAGCATCGGGATATCAGGGGTTTCCACCAGCACGCCATCACGAAAACTCACATATTTGCCGGAGATCGCCGGCACGCGCTCACCCGGAACCACGATGCCCGCAAGGTTCAACGGGTCGGCAGCCGAGATGGTGACGGTCTCTCCGCTGGGCGGCAAGCTCTTGACCGCGCGCAACGACTCCACGGCAACCGGCAAGGCAAATTGCTCGCCGATAAATCCACTGATGAAGCGCCCGCCCCGGATCTCTCCTCGATCCTCGAGACGGCGGAAGGTAATCAACAGGTCGCGCCAGCGCGGCAACATGCTCTCGCGCGCCAGCAGTTCGCGGAACACCACGCCGTAGCGCTCCAGCAAAACGCGGCAGACTGACTCCAGCGCCTTGCTGCCGTCTTCGCCATGCGGTGGATGCAACAACGACCACCGTCCTGAGCTGTGCCGCGGCCGGCTGCTCTTGCCGCTTCCCTGCCCGGAGCGCCGCTTGGGATCGATGAGCGCGCGCAGGTTGTCAAAGCCATCGGCCGTGACCAGACCAGCCGCAACCAGCTCCCACAACGCGGTCTCAATCTCCGACTTCAGCTTGTCTGTCCCGCGCACAATATCGACGAAGAACGAGGCTCCTCGGGTCTTCAGAAACGCCAATACATCGCGCGCGCCCGGTCCCAGGCCACGGACCTCTTGTTCGGCCTCCTCATGGGCGGAGTGCACGCTGGGCAATGCCATCCACTCCGCTTCATCGCGGACAAAGAACGTGATTGGCGCAACACTGGTGGGCACAACGCGCCGGGTTGTGCCGTTGGAGTCTTCCAGCATGGCCGGATGCGGTGAAAGTCTTCCCCAGCCCACGGCTCCGGTCAGGCACAGTTGGTCCAGCAGTTTGGGATCATAATTGCTGACCCGGCGCGCCAGCAGCTGCCGCTCCCACGCGCTGGCTGGAACTTCAAAGCCCTGCAATTGCCGCAATACCTGCAACGTGCCGTGTTCAGAGCGGGCCTGCGTGCCGGGAGCAACATGCTGCCAGCGCAGTAGCCAGCGCATGAATATGGCCGCCGTGACCGGCTCAATCTGCTTGCGCAGCGTGCCCATCGTCAGCCGGTGAATACGCGCCAGCAGACGGCGTTCGCACCACTCCACCGCGGCCACGCCGCCCGTAGAGTTCGCTGCCTCGGAGGTATGTTTCCGGGTGAAGTTGCCACGAAGAATCAGGCCGGTGGCTTCAATGCGCAGCAGCGTCTTGTCTATTTCCGTTACCGGCAAGCTCAACAAGCTTGCCAGCTCTGATGCAGTGCTCGGCCCCAGATGCGCCAGCCATCCCGTAACCATGGACTTGAGCGCATCGTCGGGTGACGGCGCTTCGCCATGGATCTCGGGCAATTCCTCTTCAAATTGAGCTGCCGGGTAAATGGCGCGGAACGCTTTGGCCTTTTCCGCCGATACCCAAAATGTATCACCCGCAGGCGAGGGCGCCTGCGCTCCATATGAATTGGATGAATTGTGGACCGCAGCCGCCCCCGGCTGCGCGGAAACAACTCCTGGTATTCGCGCTCGTGTCGCGCGGTTCGACTGCCGTAACGATTCAAAGAACCCCAACCATGCGTCCGCAGGCATGCGGCCATCAGGCGGCAAAAAGTCTTCTGGCACTGCAATCAATGTGTGAAGGGTGTCGGCCAGTTCGTCGGCATCGCGCACGTCCGGCCACGCGCCGGCACGGACCTCGGCAATCGCAGCGGGATCCAGCGCTCCTACCTCTTGCAGCACTGACTCCGGCAGGGTACGCCGCATCTCCACGGCGCGGGCGCGGCGCTCTTCCAGCGGGGCGTCATCCAGGTACGCGTATGGATTGCTGTTCAAAATCTCGTGCGAGAAAACCGAGGGCACGGGCGTGTCCACGGCAATGCACTTGATTTCGCCGGCCCTGATCTTGCGCAGGACATCTTTCAGCCCTTCCAGGTCCAGTGCCTCTTGAAAGATATCCTTCATCACCTCGCGCACCAGAGGATGATCGGGTACGCGGATGGGCCCGTCGGCGTTCTCCTGGCATTGCGCCACGTCAGGAAAAACGGAGGCCAGCAGATCAGCCGAACGCGTGCGCTGCACCTGCAAAGGAATTTTCTTGCCATTCCAATAGCGCAGCAGCGCCAGGGAGCGGTTGGCATCCCAGCGCCACCGCGTCTCCAGCAGAGGTGAAAGCAACGCGGCCTGCTGCAATACCTCCTTCACCGTGTTCTCATGCAGAAATTGGAAAACATCAGATAGCGGAAAGCTGTGCTGCTCCGCCAGAGCGATGTTGACGCCGTTGTCTGTGGCCGCAGCCTGCAATTCAAAGTTGAAGGAAACGCAGAAGCGCTTCCGCAGTGAAAGTCCCCACGCTTTGTTGATGCGCGCGCCAAACGGAGCGTGGACAATCAGCTGCATGCCGCCGCCTTCATCAAAGAAGCGCTCGGCAATGATGGTGCTGGAAGTCGGCACCGCGCCCAGCACGGTGCGTCCGGTCACCACATATTCAATGGCCTGCTCCGCGCCGGAGGAATCAAGGCCGCACTCCTGCTCCAGCCACTGCACGGCGTTGATGACTTCCGGCGACTTCTGGTTCACGAAGCCGGGAACCGTGTTCGGGGTCAGGTCGCTGATTTTCTGCCGCAGCTCGCCCAGTTGATGCGAAAGCTCGGCCGTCCTCCCTGGTGCTTCACCCAGCCAGAACGGAATGGATGGCGGCGCGCCATGCGCGTCTTCCACCAGGATACGGCCGGCGGATTCCACGCGGCGAATGCGCCAGCTCATGTTTCCCAGCAGAACAATGTCGCCCTTCAGGCTCTCGACGGCAAAATCCTCATGCAGCGTGCCCACAACCGTGCCTTCGGGCTCCGCCACCACGGTGTAAAGAGCAGTCTCCGGAATGGCTCCGCCATTCATGATGGCGATCATGCGCGCACCACGGCGGGCCTTCAGGCGCTTGTTGACCTGGTCGCGAAACAGATACGCGCCGAACCTTCCCCGCTGGGAGGCGATGCCCTCGGCCAGCATGACCAGAAGGTCATCAAAATCCTTGCGCTCCAGATCGCGGTAGGGATACGCGCGTTTGACCAGCGCAAACAGCTCATCCTCGCCCCATTCTTCTGCGGAGCACACGGCCACAATCTGCTGCGCCAGCACATCCAGCGGCGCTTCCGGGATAATCAGCCGGTCGAGCTCTCCCTGGTGAATGGAGCGCACCAGCGCGGCGCATTCCAGCAGCTCGTCACGCGTGGTGGCGAAGAACTTTCCCTTGGGGACGGCCCCCCGCCAGTGTCCCGAGCGCCCGAAGCGCTGCAGGGAAACGCCAATCGATCGTGGCGAGCCGATATGGATGGCCAGATCGACATGTCCAATGTCGATTCCCAGCTCCAGCGAAGCCGTGGCGACCAGCACTTTCAGCTGGCCGTTCTTCAGCTTGTTCTCCGCGTCCAGGCGAAGCTTGCGCGCCAGGCTGCCATGATGGGCGCCCACCGCGTCCTCTCCCAGCCGCTCCGCCAGGTTGAAGGCCACGCGTTCCGTCAGGCGGCGCGTATTTACAAAAACCAGCGTGGAGCGGTGCTGCTGCACCAGTGCGGTGATGCGGTCATAGACCTCGTCCCAAAGCTCGTTGCTGGCGACCGGGCCAAGTTCCTGTCCCGGCACCTCCACCGCCAGGTCCATCGCGCGTTTATGCCCGACGTTGACCACCACGGGATCAGGCCGTCCGTTGCCGGTGAGAAAATGTGCCACCGTCTCGATCGGCTTCTGCGTTGCCGAAAGCCCAATGCGCGTGGCGCGAGTGCCCGTGAGCGCGTCCAGACGCTCCAGGGACAATGTCAGGTGCGCTCCGCGCTTGTCGTCAGCCACTGCATGGATTTCGTCGACGATGATGGTATTCACGTCGCTCAGGATGCCGCGGCTGCGTTGCGCGGTGAGTAGGATGTAGAGCGACTCCGGCGTAGTCACCAGGATGTGCGGCGGCCGCTTGAGCATCTTCTGGCGCTCGTGTTGCAGCGTGTCGCCGGTGCGGACCGCGGCGCGAATCTCCGGCATCAGCACGCCTTTTTCCCCCGCCAGCAGCGTGATTTCCCCCAGCGGCCCTTCCAGGTTCTTCTGGATATCGTTGCCGAGCGCCTTCAGCGGAGAAACGTACAGAATCTCGGTGCGGTCCAACAGGTCGCCGCTCAAGGCCTTGCGCACCAGGCGGTCGATGCATATGAGGAACGCGGCCAGCGTCTTGCCGGACCCGGTGGGCGCCGAAATCAACGTGGTGCGCCCGGCCAGGATGTGCGGCCAGCCGTGCTCCTGCGGCTCCGTGGGCGTGCCGAATTTTTTTGTAAACCACTCCTGCACCAGGGGGTGGGCCCAGGCCAGGGACTCGGGAACGGGGGAATGCATCAAGCTATTTTAGCACGATCTTCGTTAATGTTTCGCTGGAAACTCGCCCACGGAATTGAGCCTAGTGCCTGCTGCGGGATGAGACATGTACCTCAGTAACTCAACGCTTTTGCCCGATCCAGCATCTTACGTTTTGAGCCACTACTTCCGGGCTGCAGTAACGCGTCTCGCCACTCACGTTGCTTTTGCCACTTCTTCCGATGTCTAGGGCCCCAAAACTTGCAATAGCAAGGAATTTAGACAATGGAAGATATTTCAAATCTGTTTGCACGCGTTTCGCAAGAACTTCATGCTGTGCAATCGCAGCTAAAGTGGAGCACGTTTCAATCCGTCAACCCCGGCCTTCAGGACAAGATTATGGACGAGTTTCTGCGTGCCGGGCTGGGCCAAGAACTGAGGAGGGCGGTAGACCTCGTCAGCCAATTCCTGTGGTGTTACATCGAGTCGGCAGCAGCGGACAGCAATGCTGACGTCGACTATGCGCACCAGAGCCGCCGATTAGAGCAAGTCACCGAACTGCTTCGGCTTCTGCATCACTCATCCTGTCCGTTGAAGGGCACTCTCGGCTTTGTAGAACACGCCACCATGACGGTGAATCGTCATGTTGCCGCCGGCGAAAGAGACCAGAAAGCCTTCAGCAAGAGCGCATAAGCGTTGCACTTGGTCGGCGCGGGATGTCCAAAACAGCAACGGCTGCGTGAGCGCGCAGCCGTTCGTCTTTCAGGTCGATAAGCGTTTTCGAAACTGCTCTACTTGTCTTCTTCGATTTCAAACACGTGAATCGTGCGGGTCTTGGCGTCAAGCGTTCCGCTCACTTTAACTTTCTTGCCGGCGAACTGCTCAGTCTTCACTTGGTCGTCGAGCCGGTAAACATCCTTCTGCACCACCAGTACGTAACTGCCTCCCATATCTTTCACGCAATGCAGGGTGCAGCTTTTTTCATCGCTGGCGCCTTGTATGCCGCGCTTGGTCATCCACTCATGGGAGCGGGTTTCAGAATGGACGTTAAAGGCGCACTGGCTGTCGACAATCGCGCCCTGAAAGTTCTGTACAGCATCCTTCGGTTTGTCCTTGGCAAATGCGAAGGACGCCAGGGACACAACAAAAATCACGGCTACCATTCTTGCTTTGTCGTTCATTTCTTTCTCCAGGTACTCGGTGTCCCGGCGTTTTGCGGCCGGCTACGGTAAGACTACAAACTTCATCCGCATGCCTTCATGGTCTTCACTGCACACCACGGTGCACAGGACTTCATATTCTCCTGGCTCGAAAGGCGCGGTCAGGGCGAATTCGTGGGTGCCGGGCTTCAGTTCAAGGTCCCAGCCCGGGACTTTAACGTGGTCTTTGTGCCGCAGCAGGGTAAATCCGTGGACAGTTCCATCGCGGTTCCAGGTCTTCCCTTTGCGAGCATTGATTCGCAGCAGCACAGGCTCGCCGGCCTTCACCGTGATCTCGGGCTTGCTCTGGCCGGCGATTTTAAAATGGCTGTCTTTATCGGCCAGAACTTCAATCAGCCGCGCCGACTCTCCTTTGAGCGGCGAAACCATGCTCAGGCAAAGGCCGGCAGCCACAATCATGGCCGCCACAGACGCGCTCCTGCCGGTGGTGGTGCGCAGATCTTTCATGTTTACTCCGTCATGTAGCGCAGGATGTAGCGCATGTCATCGTCGGTGATGGTGGCGCGGACCCGCATATGGCGAACAATTGTTCCCATCATGCGCGGCGCAAATCTTGGCGGTGCGGCGTGGCAGCGCGCGCAGTTGGCGCGAAACCGTCGCTCGCCCTCAAGATGCAGGCTCTCATCCTGGTGAGAACTGCCGCTGGCTGCGGCCGGGGGAGCCGAGGAACTTGCGGAGTCTTTACTGCCGGTCTTGGCGGCGGCTGCCGCCGCCAGCGCCAGAAACACGGCGCAGGCCAGAAGCGCTGCGGAAATCATCGATCTTGTTTTCATAACTTGTTTCCTGTCGGCCCCATCGGCATGACGAACCGATATGTCATCCCAACGGTCCAGAGATTGGAGTTGCCGCCCAGAACAAATTGGCGCCCGTAGCTGGCGGAGGCGCGAACGTCGCTGCGAAAGTAATAATTCAGGCCAAAATCGGCCTGGTTGGTATCTTTGCCCAGTGCGCCCAGCTTTTTGATCGTGGCTGCGCTCAGGTTGGAGGCGGCGAAAAATTGCTGGCCACGCCCCACCATCTCCAGCCGGCGCAGCGCGGAAATCTGGCTGAGGCGATACACCGACTCAAACCAGTACGCGCTTCCCTTGGTCCCGGACGAACGTACATACTCCGAACGCATGGTCAGCGGCGCGCGCATTGGCTGCCACTCAAAGTAAACGCCGGAAGAATGCGGCCGGTCCGCCTGCAAAACCTGTTGGAATGACGCTCCCAGTTCCAGCCTTGTCCCCGGAACAAAGAAGCCCATGCGAGCGCCGGTGGAACGGTCGGTCGCCAGCAGGTGATGCGTGTTGTTGGCGGAAAAGTAAACGGCGTAGTTCAGGTTGATTTTTTGCGTTCCCGGAAAGCCGCCGCGGACCATCCCACCCAGGGCCGAGCCACTGGTGACCGGCGAGGTCAGTGGAGAAGGCTGCAATGCGCGAATCCAGTTCGGCGCCAGCCGCTCGCCAAAAATATTGAACGGCGTGGTGAACCGGCCGGCGGTAAAGGTCGCATATTTGGTGATGTAGTCAATCTGCGCGTAGGTCAGCCCGTAGGAAATGTGGCCGGTGTAATCCCCCAGCGCGTTCTTGCTGTATGTGTCGGAGTAGCTGCCTTTGGCCTCAACCAGCCAGCGGTCGCCCACAGGCAACAGGAGCAGCGGGCTCACGGAGGGCGCGTCCTGATACTGCCCTGCTGTGACCCTGGTGAAATAGCCAGTGGAACCAGTAAGGATGGGAATCGGCTTGATCCCCTCGTCCAGGCTCTGAATGGTATCCAGATTCTGGCTTGAATCCTGCCCCAAAAGGGCTGCCGGAAGGAGAAAAATGAGACCGAGAAGACCCGCTTGCGCGACTTTCCTGGGCCACCTGCGATTACTGCACATAATCATCGTGTCCTTACAAATGCAGTGAAACGTATCCCGGAAGTGCCCTGTTTATAGCGGTAAAGCACTGAGGGTACAAGAGTACCTAGGTAACCGCGCACCCGATCCAAGAGCCGGTAATTGCTCTTGCCGCAGCGGCTTGGGACTTCCGAGCCGGGATGAAAAATCTGGGCTATCAGTTTTGGCGAGGCTGATGAGGGGCTGCGCAAGCAAAAACCTGCGTCCGCGATCGATTCGCCGGAATCCAATGCCATGGCTGAGGGGTTGGGCAAAAGCGAACCGTCCCTGTCGTTATATTATTGTCACTGCTTCATTTAACTGAAACTGAGGGGCATTCATGCCGCGCTACGAATATCGCAATCTGCAACCGCTGCCACCGGCGGAAAAAGCATTTCTGGACTGGATCCAGCGGCTTGACCAGGAGTTTCAGAACCGAGATTTCGAGCATCGTTGCCTGGTAGTGCGCGACGCCTTGCACGAGCTCTACCTGGGCCGTCCGTACGCCGATCCCTCGCCTGATGCTCCTCTGGCAGAACAAGCGTTGGCGCACAGTTTTGATCCCCGCAACACCACGCTGGAGCCGGAATACTATGGCGACATCGATGGCCAGAAATACGCTGAACGCAAGCCGCTGATCTGGTTCTGGATGATGTTTGACCGCTCACCCGCAGGCCTGAATCACTGGCTGGGTTTTCGCGTGCGCGCGATGGTCGGGAAACATGTGCTCAAACATCTGGGTAAGAACGTGAAAATCTTCCATGGGGTGGAAGTCTCGTACGGCTATAACCTGACCATTGAAGACAACTGCGTCATCCACAAATATGTGCTGCTGGATGACCGGGGCGAGATCGTGATCCATGAAGGCAGTTCTGTCTCCGACTACGCCAACGTCTATTCGCATGACCACGACCTGAATGATGGGATGATCGTGACCAATCGCAAAACGGAAATTGGTCCGAAGGCGCGGATCACCTATCACTCCACCGTGATGAGCGGGGTGCGCGTTCATGAGCACGGGCTGTTGGGCTCGATGGGCGTCGCCACCAAGGATATTGAGCCTTACACCATCTCCGTGGGCATTCCCGCCAAGCCGGTCAAGGTGAAAACCATCGCGCCACAATCGAAGTCGGCCGGCGAGAAGACTGGAACTTAAGCCGGCAATCGGCAAATGGCGATTGGCTGTCAGCTCAGCAGCTAGCGGCTAGCGACTGCTTGCTCTTTTGCTACACTGCTTATTGGCCGCGGAAAAAAATCCGCGCCACTCCCAGATATCCATGACCGATCACCCAAAAGAAAATCCACGCCCTCGTCTTCTGAGTGGCATGCGCCCCACCGGGCAGTTGCATCTGGGCAACTACGTTGGCGCGTTGCAGGGCTGGGTGAAGCTGCAGGAGACCTACGATGGCTTCTTCTTTGTGGCGGATTGGCATGCGCTCACCACGGATTATGACAACACCGCGCGCCTCTCCGACAACTCACTGGAAGTAATGCTGGACTTTGTCGCCGCAGGCCTTGATCCGGAAAAATCCACGCTCTTTGTGCAATCTCACGTCTTGCAGCATGCGGAACTGCATGTGCTGTTTTCCATGATCACGCCGCTGGGCTGGCTGGAGCGCGTTCCAAGCTTCAAGGAACAGCAGCAGAACCTGCCCGGCAAAGACCTGCACATGTATGGCTTCCTGGGATACCCGCTGTTGCAAGCGGCGGACATACTGCTCTATCGTCCGGCTTTTGTGCCCGTGGGCGAGGACCAGGCGGCGCACGTGGAGTTGACCCGCGAGGTGGCGCGTCGCTTCAACAGCTTCTACAGCCTGAAAGGCAAGCCGATTTTTCCCGAACCGGGCCTTCTTCTCACGCCCACGCCCAAGCTGCTGGGCACCGACAAGCGCAAGATGTCAAAGTCTTACGGCAATTCCATCCTGCTGAGCGACGAGGCGGCGGTGGTGGAAGAGAAGATCAAGAACAGCGTCACCGACCGTCCTAAGCTCACCGACCACGGAGATCCTGACCGCTGCCCGGTGGGAAACCTGCACCAGATTTTCAGCGGTCCCGAGCGGCTGGCGCATATTACCCAGGGCTGTACCCAGGCGACCATCACCTGCGTGGAGTGCAAGGCGCTGGCAGTCCCCAGCGTGAACGCGCATTTGTCGCCGATCCGCGAGCGCCGCCGCGATCTGGCGCAGCATCCCGGCAGGTTGATCGAGATCATGAAACACGGAGCCGCAAAAGCGACGCGCGCCGCCGAAGCCACCATGGTCGAAGCAAGGGAGGCGGTAGGACTGCTGCGGATTGGAGCGGTGAAGGATTCGGCGATCACGGCAGAACCTGGCGGCGTGTTGCGCGTACCGTCGTCTGCAAAAGAAGCGGCGAATCTGCAGGAATGGGCACAGATCATAACTGCTGCGTGGGTGAAAGGGGCTAATGCAATCCTGAAGCCCGACCGGCCCGGCATTTTCATCACCCGCAATGGAAGAGGCAGCAAGGTTGGCGTTCACGCCGCTGCGGAAAAGAACAAGAAATGGGAATTCACCCTTGAAGACCGCCCCATTCAGACGCTGGTTTTGTTGGCCGTTGACGGTGAGCGAATTCACGACTATGTTCTGCCCCCCAAATTCGTCAGCAATGTCTGGAAACAGTTCGAACGCGATGGGGCTTCGGTACGAATTCGCATGATCAGGAGCGTAGCAGGCGCGCTGCTTGAGCTTGGTAATAAGCAGATTCCTATTCAGGAGTATGCAAGCGCCTACCTTCCGCTGCAATGAACGGGTGAACCTGCGAGGCCTGGCGCGCATTTCCTGACCGGCTTGACAGGGGCCATTTTCAGGAACCCTGCGACTCACCTCGTTGCTTCATTGCGGCCGCGGAAAAAAGCCACGTAATCCACAGCTTAAATCGCAGCGGCTCTCGAATAACATTTAGAATTATCTCGCACATGCGCAGCCTGTTGTTGCGCGACCCTGTGTTGCAGAGATGGCAGAGACCTCACAATCCGCAAAGCCGCAGACCAGCGAATTCCCTTTCGCGGTCAGCGTGGGCAAGGTCTATGACGGCCCGCTGGACCTTTTGCTCGACCTGGTGCGTAAGCAGGACATCGATATTTATGACATTCCCATAGCCAAGATCACCGCGCAATATCTGGGGTACGTCGAAAACCTGAAGCATCTGGATGTGGACGTGGCGGCCGAGTTCATCTACATGGCGTCGCTGCTGATCCACATCAAAAGCAAGATGTTGCTGCCGCGCGATCCGGATGGGGTTGCGGGCGAGCAGGAAGACCCCCGGGAAGAACTGGTGCAGCGGCTGCTGGAGCACGAGAAATTCAAGAATGCAGCGCAGATGCTGATGCAGAAGCAGCAGATCGAAGACGCCGTAGTCAGCAATCCTTCAATGAAGGAGTTCAAAGACGCGGAAGGCACCGAGCCGGAACTGGCGGCCGACGTGGTGGACCTGGTGCGCACATTTCAGGAGATCCTGGAGCGGGCCAAGGCGCGGCCTATTTTGCAGGTCGACGAAGAAACCGTGACCGTGGGACAGATGATTGAGTTCTTTCGCCGCCGGCTGCTGATGGAAGACCGCCCTATCCGGCTCAAGCGTCTGCTGCAACACATCACTTCCCGCCATGCGCTCATCTCATCTTTTTTGGCCTTGCTGGAGCTGGTGCGCCTGCAGGCCATCCTGCTGCGGCAGGAAAAAGTCTTTGGCGAGGTCGTGATCAAGAAGCACCCCATGTTTGACGCGGTCATGGGTGAAGGCATCGCAGTTAGAGATGATTGGAGATAGAAGCATCCGGGAATCAGAGATGGGTTCGCTGGAAAATGATTTTTAAGGATTGAAGAGATTCCTGGATACGCTTCAGGATTTCGGAAAAGCCAGTTGCAATTTGTTGCCAGTTGCTAAAACATGTCGATCAAAGCCCAACTCGAAGCACTGATTTACGCGGCGGAAGAACCTATCACGCTGGACCAGATGGCCGCCTTGCTGAAGGAAGACCTGGTGGCGCTGAAAACCGCTCCCAAGCCGGAGCCGCAGTCAGCGGGCAATTCCGGCGAGCCAACGCCGATTGAACCCGACCCGGCGGAAGATCATTTGGGCGCAGTGGAAGACCCTGGAGTCAATCCTCCGCAGACCCCGCCCTCCAAGCGAGGCAAGGAAAAATCCGAGAAGGCGGAATTGCGTGGGCTATTGCGTCCTTATCTGGAAGAGCTCATCAACGAATACAACAACCCGGACCACGGGATTGAAATTCGCGAGGTGGCCAGCGGCTATCGCATGTCCACCAAGCCGGAGCATCACGATGTGGTGCGCGGCTTCTCCAAGAGCCTGAAGCCGCCGATCCGCCTTTCATTGCAGGCGCTGGAAACGCTGGCGGTCATTGCGTACAAGCAGCCGGTCACTGTGCCGGAGATCAGCGATATACGCGGCGTGGACGCGGCGGGCGTGATCGGCACACTGCTCGAACGCAAGCTGATCACCACCGCGGGACGCAAAGCTGTGGTCGGCCGCCCCATGCTATACAAAACCACCAAGGATTTCCTGCTCCGCTTTGGCCTGCGCGACATTACCGAGTTGCCCAGCCTGGAAGAGTTTGAAAAGCTGGCTGCAGGCGAGATGCAGGATGACCTTTTCACTCCCGCCGAAGGCGGAATCGCGGATGCCACCGGCACGCCCGACGATGACGGCGGCGTGGAGCAAATGGACGAAGATAAAGCCGCAGTCCCGCAAAACGTGACCGAACCAAC
Source organism: Candidatus Angelobacter sp. (assembly GCA_035762225.1). Taxonomy (GTDB): domain Bacteria; phylum Acidobacteriota; class Terriglobia; order Terriglobales; family Acidobacteriaceae; genus Angelobacter. The sequence continues at coordinate 16,148 of DASTPO010000236.1, read as the reverse complement.
GGTCTCTTCTGATCCGGAACACGACCAGGCTGACGAACAGGCCGCCAGGCAGATTGCCTCTGAAAGCACAGGGGGCTAGCGTGCCTCCGCAGCGATTGCAGAAAATCATAGCGGCGGCGGGGATCGCCTCGCGCCGCAAAGCCGAAGAGCTGATCACGCAGGGACGAGTGAGCGTGAACGGGCAAACCGTAACCGAACTGGGCAGCAAGGCCGATCTCGAGAAGGACCACATCAAGGTCGATGGCAAGATGCTGCAAGGCGCGGAGCGGCATGTCTATCTTCTTTTGAACAAGCCAAAAGGATATGTGACCACGGTTTCCGATCCGGAAGGCCGTCCCACGGTAATGGACCTGGTAAAGCATGCGCGGGCGCGCATCTATCCCGTGGGCAGGCTGGACTGGGCTAGTGAGGGCCTGCTGCTGCTCACCAACGATGGTGAGCTGGCGGCAAAACTCATGCGCGCAGCTTCACATGTTCCCAAGACTTACCTGGTGAAGGTGGCGGGAAGGGCGACGGAGGAAGGCATTGAAAAACTGCGGCGGGGCATCCGCATTGGCGCCAAGCCCGGCGAGCGGAAGATGCCGGCAGTCCACACCGCGCCGGCACAAATCCGCATCATGAAAGACGCTGCCAATCCCTGGTATGAAGTTACGCTGATCGAGGGCAAGAACCGGCAGATCCGGCGCATGTTTGAGGAGATTGGCCACCATGTGGAGAAAATCAAACGCGTGCGTTACGGCCCTTTGACTCTTGATGTGCAGCCAGGCGAGTCACGCGAACTCACACCGCGCGAGGTCTCGAGTCTGCTTCGCGCCGGTCGAGGCGGAACGCAGGCGCACGAACGCAGGCCGGGAGCAAAAGTGAGCGATCGTCAAAACGGATACAGCAGAAAAAAGGCCAGATGAATCTTGTCTGCTTGAACGCGAAAAAATAGTCGTATGCAGGCCACGTCCGCTGCATAGCGAAGCGGCTCTCGTTGTGATACAACCTTCTGTTGTCCTCTCTTTTTCAGATGAAAAAAACGGTTCTCGATCAAATTCCGGAGCACATTCGTGCGCTGGCAGCGTACGTCCCGGGCAAGCCGATGCGGCAGGCGCAGCGGGAATCCAGTGTGCCGATGATCAAGCTGGCGTCGAACGAGAACCCGTTTGGGCCGTCACCCCTGGCGCTGGAAGCCATGCGTGCCGCGGCGGCCGAGGTGAATCTTTATCCCGACAATGACGCGAGCGAACTGCGTGCCGCACTGGCGGAGCGCCACCAGATATCGCCAGACCATATTTTTGTCGCCGATGGATCGCTGGGAATTCTGGACGTGCTGGCCCGGACGCTGCTGGTTCCCGGGACGAACTGCATCAGCAGCGAGCGTTCTTTCATCAGCTATCCGCTGGTGACGCGCACCACCGGGGCGCGGTTTATTCAGGTCCCCATGCACGCCGACGCGTATGACCTGGACGCGATCGCCGCGGCAGTGAACGAGCAAACGCGCGTGGTGATCCTGGCGAACCCGAATAATCCCACGGGCACGATGTTTGACGCCGACGCCACCGAAGCATTTCTTGCCCGCGTTCCCGATAACGTGCTGGTGGTCCTGGACGAAGCTTACTGGGACTTCGCCGAATATTTTTCCCGCCAGCGCGGCCTGACGTATTCGCGATCCTTTGATTACGTGCGCTCCGGGCGCGCCAACGTGCTGGTGCTGCGGACCTTCTCCAAAGCCCACGGTCTGGCGGGAATCCGGTTGGGATACGCGGCCGGCGATCCCGCGCTGCTGACTTACTTTGCCAAGGTGCGGAATTCGTTTTCGGTTTCAGTGCTGGCGGAAGCTGCGGGGCTGGCGGCCATCCGCGATGAAGAGCACATCCGCAGGACAGTGGAAAACAATGCCGCGGGCGCAAAGTGGCTGCTGGAGCGTTTTGCCGAGATGGGAATTCGCGCCGTTCCAACGTGGGGAAATTTCATCTATTTCACCATCGATGAAAATGCGGCTGACTTTGCCCGGCGCATGCAGATGGAGGGCGTGATCGTGCGCTCGCTGGTACCCTGGGGCGCGCCCAACTCCATCCGCGTGAGCATCGGCACGCCGGCGCAGAATGAGACGTTTGTTCGGGCACTCAAGAAGCTGGTGCGGCAGACGGTAACACCCTAGAACAAAGTGAGCGGTTAAGTTAGCAGTTTAGTAATTGAGTCAACCGATTTGAACATGGCTCTCTCCTCCACCTGGACCACGGCAACCGCGCTGGGACGCCGCAACACGCTGGCTACGGCTGGAATGGCGATGGTGGCGCTCTTCCTGGTTTTTGCCTTGTTCGCGCCGTGGATCGCGCCGCAGAGCCCCAGCAACATCGACCTGCCGCTTCGGCTTCACCCGCCCAGCACGGCGCACTGGTTTGGCACAGACGAGCTTGGCCGTGACATTTTTTCCCGGGTCATTTATGGCGCGCGGATTTCCATGCTGGTGGGAGGAAGCGTGGTGGTAGGGTCGCTGTTTCTGGGGCTGGTGCTGGGATCCATCGCCGGATATTACGGCGGCTATGCCGATAAATTTTTCAACGTCATCCTGATGAATGCGTTTCTCTCTTTTCCGGGCATTCTGCTGGCGATCGCTTTCGTGGCCTTTCTCGGCCCTGGGATCTTTAACCTGATCTTCGCGCTGTGCGTCGGCGGCTGGGTAGGCTATGCGCGTCTGGTGCGCGCGCAGGTGCTGGCGGTGAAGGAAAAAGAATTCGTGGAGGCGGCGCGGGCGCTGGGCGCAAGCGACTGGCGCATTGTGACACGGCATATCCTTCCCAACATCATTCAGCCGGTGATCGTACAGGCGGCCATTGGGATGGCAGGAGCAGTGCTGGCTGAGGCTACCATGAGTTTTCTTGGCCTGGGCGTGCCGCCGCCCACGGCAAGCTGGGGATCGATGCTGAATGACGGTCGCGCCCACCTTTTTGACGCGCCTCACCTGGTGATCTTCCCGGCTCTGGCGGTGATGCTGGCGGTGCTCTCCTTCAATTTCATCGGCGACGCGCTGCGCGATTACATGGACCCGAGATCGCGGATTGAGGCAGGCATATAAGCAAGCAACTCCGCGGTTGGCGATTCGCAACTAAGGATGAAAAGCACGATCGCTATACCACGATTTTCACGGCAACCTGATGATTATTGGGGTAATCTCGGATACTCATGGACTGCTGCGCCCGGAAGCCCTGGAGCTTCTACGCGGGTCAGAGCACATCATCCACGCCGGCGACATCGGCTCGCCGGATATCGTTACGGAGCTCAAGAAGATTGCTCCAGTAACGGCGATCCGCGGCAACGTCGATGTACAAAGCTGGGCCCGGCAATTTGCGGAGACTGAGGTGGTTGAACTGGCGGGACGCTCCATCTATGTTATCCATGACGTAAATGCGCTGGAACTCAAGCCCCAGGCGGCTGGCTTCGCCGCTGTGATCTACGGCCACACCCACCAGCCAAAGCAGGAGACCAGAGACGGCGTTCTCTACTTCAATCCCGGAAGCGCAGGGCCTCGCCGCTTCCGCCTGCCATTGAGCGTTGGCCGCCTGGAATTGCTGGAAGGCGAACTACGGGCCACCATATTGGAACTGTCGCACCCGTAGAGGGAACATTTCCGATTGCTTCAGCGTATTTTCTCTCGCAAATTACCGTGAACGCTACTATCGTTAAACCATTCCTATCTTCAAGAGTGAGGGAAAAGATGCGTCATAGCTACCTGTGGAACAAGACCGTCCAAAGAGAGCAGGCGGAGCCGCAAGTCCGGCTGACCAGGACTTTACCCATGTTGGCCGTGGCGGTCGCTTTCCTGTTTCTAGCGCCAGCCGCCGACGCTGTGCAGTCCCACAGCAAGCCACAGGCAAAGGGCGCGCAGAGCCAGACCACGCGCAACCCATCGACCGCCAGGAAGGCCGGCGACACCAAGGCCCAAAATGAGCCCGATATGACATGGCTCCAGGATGCGTTGAAGAATCCGGAACTCATGACTGAGGTGGGCCATCTTGAAGAGAGGATGGTAAAGGAACTGCCATATCCAGCGACGCGCAACCAGAGTCGCATCCTGCCGCATCTGCCGGAGTCCACGCTTTTTTACGCGGCTTTCCCGAATTATGTGCAGACCATCCACAAAGCCATGCAGATATGGCAGGAGGAGTTGCGCACAAGCGCGCCCCTGCGGGACTTCCTGAAAAAGCAAAAGGCGGATGACGCCGAGGCTACCTTCGAACAGGGTGTGCAGAAAATATCCGAGGTATTGGACTACCTGGGAGACGAGGTGGTGATTACCGGCGGATTGAAGGGCAAAGATGCCGGCGGAGTGCTGATCGCCGAAATCAAAAAGCCGGGCCTGAAAGCTGCACTATTGCAGATGGACGAGGAGTTCAACAAGAAATCCAGCCAGCATCTGCGAGTATTTGAGCCACAGGAACTAGCAGCGGCCTCCGAACTTCCGGCCCAGGGCCCGGTGGTGCTGGTACGGCAGGATTTTGTTGTCGCCGGCATCAGCGTGGCTTCGCTGCGGGAAGCCAGTGCTTATCTTGATAGCAGCGGCGGCTCCTTCGCTTCCAGCGCGCTGGGAAAGAGGCTGGCGCAAGCCTACCAGTCAGGGACAAACACCGTGGCGGGCGCTGACCTGCAAAGATTGATGGGGCTGATTCCGGATAATCCGCCGCAAACGCGGATGATGCTGGAAAAAACCGGCTTTGCCAACGTTAAATATTTCGCTCTGGCGAACAAAATGGCAGGGGGAAAGTCGTCCAATGAGGTGGAGATCGTTTTCAATGGACCGCGCAAAGGCATAGCTTCATGGATCGCCGCGCCTGGGCCGATGGGAGCGTTGGATTTTATTTCTGCCAGGGCCTCGGTAGCGGAAGAACTGAGGCTGAAGAGCCTTCCGTTGATCCTGGACGATGTCGTTGACATTGTCGGACCCCAGGCGCTGGCTATGCTGCCGCAGATGGAAGCGCGGATGAACGTCAACCTGAAGCAGGACATTCTCAGCAAGTTGAGTGGCGAAATCGCCTTTGAACTGCAGCAGCCGCCAATGGACGCCATGCAGAAACCAACCGGCCAGGGCGGAGCGTTCAAGGTGGTTCTGGGCGTGAGCGATCCGGCCGGGCTGCAAAAGACATTGAAGGGACTGCTGGCGCAAGCGCGACTCCAGAGCGAAGAGCGCATTGAAGACGGCGTCACGTTCTACTCCATCGCATCGCCATCGGCGCCGGCGGCCGGACCAGCGCCGGAATTCAATTATTTCTTCGTAGACGGTTATCTGGTGCTTGCATCCAGCCGTGAAGGCGCGCGCGATGCGCTGAGCCTCCATCGCAAGGGCGGATCGCTGGCAAAATCACCCCTGCTTGCGGGAGCGCAAGGCCAGCCGGTCAAGGCGTCGGTTCTGGCTTATCAGAACTCTGGCCCGTTCCTGGCCGCGATGATGAAGAACATGTCTCCTGAAATGGCTGCGGCGCTGCCCAAAATTTTGGGTCAGAACGAACCAACGCCCAATTTGGCTCTGGGGTATGCCGATGAAAGCGGCCTTCGCGGAACGACCAATAACAACATAAGCACCGACGCAAGCGTAGGATTGATGGCAGCGTTGATTGCGCTGCCGGCCCTCGTGCGAACGCGGATTGACGCGAACGATTCCGCGGCCGCTGCATCGTTGCGCACCATCATCACCGCCGAAGTCACCTACCTGACTTCCTACCCGAAGAAAGGATATGCTCCGACTCTGGCCGTGCTCGGCCCGCCGGCCGGCGGCGAATGTTCTGAGAGCGGTGTCACTGCGGCGCACGCATGCCTGCTGGATGAAAAGCTGGGCAATGCTACCTGTACAGCGGGAAAGTGGTGCGAGAAGAGCGGCTACCGCTTTAGCGTTCGCGGAATTTGCACCACCACCAATTGCAGCGGCTATGTAGCCACGGCAACGCCCGCCGGCGATGTTCCGGCAGGAAAGAGCTTTTGCTCTGTCAAGGACGCGGTGGTCCGCACGCACATAGGACCTCCAGTGAAGGTTCCGCTCACGGCGGCGGAGTGCAGAGCGTGGAAGCCGATCGAGTGAGTTGTTGTTGATCCCCGGAGAAACGTCCAGAAATCGTTACTGGCGAATGCGCGGGTTGGCGAATGAGTACAGCAGGTCCGTGCCGAAATTGACGACCACATAGGTCAGCCCGATCATGAGGATGCATCCCTGCACCAGATAATAATCGCGGCTGCTGATGGCGGTGATGGTGAGGCGTCCAATTCCCGGCCAGGAAAAAATCGTCTCGGTCACGATCGCGCCGGCCAGCAGCGCGCCGAATTGCAGTCCTACCACGGTCAACACCGGCACCAGGGCGTTGCGCAGTGCGTGCTTGTACACCACCACGTTTTCTGAGAGTCCTTTGGCGCGTGCGGTGCGGATGTAATCCTGCCCCAGTTCCTCCAGCATCGCGGTGCGGACCATGCGGGTCAGGATCGCAGCCAGCGAGCCGCCCATGGTGATGGCGGGCAGAATCAGGTGCGCCACGGTGCCCGAGCCGGAAACCGGCAGCCATCCCAGCTGGATGGAGAAAAACAAGATGAGGATCGGCCCCAGCGCGAAGTTGGGAAAAGACAACCCCCAAAGACTGACGAAGCTGAGCAGGCGGTCGTCCCAGCGATTGCGCCGCCGCGCCGAGCGCACCCCGGCGGGGATGGAGATCAGCAACGCAACCATCATCGACGCAACCGTGAGTTGCAGCGTCCAGGGATAGCGTTGCAGGATCACGCTGCGGACCGGCTGATCAAAGCGAAGAGACCGGCCAAGATCGCCGTGCAGCACGCCCTTCCAGTAATTCACGTATTGCCGTGGCAGCGAGACGTCAAGCCCGTATGCGTGGCGGGCAGCCTCAATGTCGGCGTTGGCCGCGCCCTCGCCCAGCATCTGCTGGATGGGATCGCCGGGAACCAGATGGATCAGGAGAAAAACTACCGAGACCACCAGCCAGAGCACGGGAACCATATAGAGCAGCCGGGTTGCGAGATAGCGCAGCATCTTTGTGCGTGGTCGATCTGTGGCTCTTCCACCATATACTACCTCGCGCCGTCGTCGCATAGCATCGCCGGACGCGCCGGGTTGTCTGAGCGATACCCATCCTGGTCGGCGCAGCGCTGCCACACGTCAGCGCCACTACGCAAAACCCTAGATCGCCGGTTCCAGGCTCGTCGCCTGGTTCAGGTTCTCAATCTTCACCCGCACGATGCGGTGGCCGTCCATTTGCAGAACGGTGTAGCGGCGGCCGTCGTATTCAAAACGCTCACCGGCTTTGGGGATCTTGCCCAGCTGCGACATCATAAAACCGGCCAGGGTTTCAAAGCCTTCTTCACGCGGCAGCACAATGTCATATTGGGTTTCCAGGTCGCGGAGGTTGGAAGACCCGTCCAGGACCACGGCGCCGGAAGCCAGCGGCACAGGCGTGCGCTGGGCGATATCAAATTCGTCTTCCAGCTCGCCGACCAGTTGCTCCAGCACGTCTTCCACCGTGACCAGTCCGCTGATAGACCCGAACTCGTCCACCACCACCGCGAGATGCCGCTTGCGTTTCTGAAATTCGCGCAGCAGGTCGTCCAGCGTCTTGCTTTCGGGAACGAACAGGACTTCACGCATGATATGGCGCACTTTGGGAGCGCCGGAACTGCGGGCAAAGATGTCGCCGGAGGAGAGCCGCATCTGCATCATGCGGGAAAGGTCCTTGGAATAGAGCAGACCAATGATGGCTTCTCTTCCCTTTTCCGGGTCGTACACCGGAACGCGCGAGTGCTGCTCGTCGACCACCTTGGCCATGGCTTCGTCCAGAGGCATCTCGGCGGACAGGGAGAAAATCTTGTGCCGCGGCACCATGATCTCGCGCACCGTGACGTTCGCCATTTCCATGGCGTTGAGAATCATCTCCTCTTCCGTCTCCGGGAGCAGTCCCAGACGGCGGCTGGCGGTCACAATCAGCTTCAGCTCTTCCGCCGAGTGAGCGCCGCCTTCACGCCGCAGCCGCGAGCCGAAGCCTCGCAGCACCAGGTTGGCTGATTTGTTCATGAAGATCAGGAAGGGCCGGGCCAGGCTCATGAAGACGTCCATGGGGCCGGCCACGGCCAGGGCGACACGTTCAGCCCGCTCCAGCGCCAGAGACTTGGGTACAAGCTCACCCAGAATAACCAGGAGGTAGGTGATGGCAATGAAGGCCAGCGTTGCGGCTACGCCATGGGCATAAACGCGGGCGTAGGGAATGTTGCCCATCCACGGCTGAAGCATGGTAGCCAGGGTTCCCTCACCCACCCAGCCAAGACCCAGGCTGCATAGTGTGACGCCGAACTGGACGGCGGGCAGAAATTCATCAAGATGCTGCTGGATCTTGCGGACCGTGCGGGCGCCGATGCGGTGCTGCTCAATCAGCTGCTGGATGCGCGTATCGCGCACACTGACCATGGCAAACTCCGCGGCAACAAAGAAGGCGTTGGCTGCCACGAGAAGTACCACCAGGATGATCCTTAAAAGGACCAAGGTGACCATGGAGTTTTAATCATATACCGCCTAAGGTTCCCCGGGCGTGGGAGAAAGTTCATGGGAGCCCCCGCTTTTGCTATCTTTTTGGCTGGCCTAAGGTCTAAGTCTTTGACCTGGACGGAATAAGGTCTTTTTTGGGAACTTCCCACCTTCACCCATCGTATTCAGAGAAGTCATAATAGAAAGACCCCAACAGATTGAGGAGAGTGCCGCATGGCAAATGGAAAAAAGAAGAGCAGGCGGCTCATTTATATTCTGGGCGCATTTCTTGTTGTCATTCTAATAGTAGTGGGCCTGGTGGCGGCTACCCGCGGCAGTTCCAAGATTGATCCATCCAAGCTGGCCAAGGTGGAGCGCGGTGATCTGGCGAAGAGCGTGGTGGCGACGGGCAAAATCGAGCCAATCACCAACGTGGAAGTTAAGTCGAAAGCCAGCGGCATTGTGCAGAAACTGCTGGTGGATTATGGCGACACGGTGAAAAAAGGCCAGGTGCTGGCCGAACTCGATAAACAGGAGATCCTGGCCCAGGTAAACCAGCAAAAGGCTTCTTTGCAGGCGGCGGAAGCGGCTGCTCGCGCCGCTGATGCGGACCTGCAACGGTCCAAGGTGGATGCTGAAGGCCCGGATATCCCCATGCTGAAACGCGCTTATGAGCGCGCCCAGAAGATGGCCAAGGATGGCGTGGTTTCTGAGTCAGCGCTGGACGACGCGCAAAAAAACTATGAGTTGGCGGTCAACAAGCAGCAGCTTGGGCGCGCGAATGTGGTCTCGGCGACTTCAAAGCTGAAACAGGCTGAAGCCCAGGTGGCGGAAGCTCAGGCGCAGCTGGAGGAAAAAGAAAGAGAGTATGACAACTCCACTATCGTCTCGCCCATTGACGGCATCGTTCTCTCCCGCGATGTTGAGGTAGGCTCCGCGGTCAGCTCCATCCTGGTGCTGGGATCGTCCGCGACGCTGGTGATGACGCTGGGAGACATCCGCGAGGTTTACGTCAAAGGCAAAGTGGATGAATCCGACATCGGAAACGTCTATCTGGGCCAGCCGGCGCGGATCAAAGTTGAGTCGTACAAAGACCGCACCTTTTCCGGCAAAGTCACCAAGATTTCACCCATGGGCGTGGAAAAAGATAATGTGACCACTTTCGAAGTGCGCGCCTCAATCGACAATACCAAGGGTGAATTGAAGTCGCAGATGACGGCCAACGCCGAAATCGTGCTCGAAGAGCACAAGGGCATCCTGATGGTCCCCGAAGGCGCGCTGATTTATGACAAGGACCGCAAAGCTTCCGTACAGGTGCCCGATCCTAACGCCAAAGACGGCCACAAAAAAGTGGACGTAACGGTAGGAATTTCCAATGGCTCCAAGACGGAGTTGCTATCCGGCCTGAAAGAAGGCCAGCAGGTCATCCTGCAATAACTTTCGGATGTGGGAGGAAACATGAATTCTGCAAAAACTCTCTTGCTGGTATTTGCACTGTTGTCACTCGCCGCGCTGCCGCTTCAGGCAGCCACCACAGGCCACTTCGAACGCACGCTGAAGGTCACTGGCATTGTGGACCTTGAAGTAACATCGGGATCGGGCAACATCACCGTGCACCAGGGCGGAGCGGGATCGGTCTACGTAAGCGCCAAGATCCATGGAAACTCAGGTTCCTGGCTTTTTGGCGGCGGCAATGTGGACGAGCGCATTCACAAGATTGAGCAGAACCCGCCGGTGTTGCAGCAGGGCAACACAATTCAGATTGGCAGAATTGAAGATCGCGAGCTGACCAGAAACATATCCATCGACTATGACGTTACTGTTCCTCCGCAGACCAGACTGAATTCGAACACCGGCTCCGGCGACCAGGTAATCAGCGGCCTGCAGCTTCCAATGACGGCCAAGACCGGCAGCGGCAACATCACCGTGGAGAGCGTCACCGCCGACGCGCGTGTGCGTTCAGGCTCAGGCAACCTGACCATCAAATCCGTAAAAGGCGTCTTGACTTGTGAAACGGGCAGCGGAAATATTCATGCTGAAGATATCGCCGGGGATGTGTTCGCCAACGCCGGCAGCGGGGACGTAGACGTGCGCCAGAGCGCGGGCGGCAGCGTAAAGGCCCAGACTGGCTCTGGCAATATCAAATTGCATGGCGTCAAAGGCGGCTTGCGGGCCGACGCGGGAAGCGGCGATATCCTTGCAGATGGCGAGCCCACCAGCGACTGGCAGCTCGGCGCGGGTTCAGGCAACATCACGCTGAAGGTAGCCAGCCAATCTTCATTCAACATCGATGCGCGCACTTCATCGGGGACATTGAAAGTGAATCGCCCTGTAACCATGCAGGGTTCGCTGGGCCACAACCACATTCAGGGCAAGGTTGGAAATGGCGGCGTGCTGCTGGATGTGCACACTGGCTCCGGCGACATTCAAGTGGATTAAAGCTTTATCATGCTGGGCTGCCGCCTGGGTTTCTCCCTGTTTTACCCGTGAAAACGGCGGCAGCTGTGTGAAATGACCGGGTGAAATGCTAAAAAGCATTCATATTCATAACCTATGGCAGCTATTAGAAATGACACATTTTGCCAGACCGTTCAGCTGTGAAAGCCATCATTCAAGACACAAAACCTCGCTAGACGCAAAAACTATCGCTGATATTCAAAAAAGAAACGATTCTTGGAAAGTCTAATCTTCTTCCAACCACCCTCTAATCCCGCCCGCTCATGCTTGGGCTGTTCGGCGGATTACTTTGGTAACGCTCTCCAGAAGTTGATCCATAGGTGCAACCTATGACACCCAAAGTTCCCGCTCCGGGCAATCAGGCTAAAGCGGGCTGATTGTATAGGGCGCTGAAGGGAGTCCAGGATTCGTGTGTCAACGCGGGCTAAGAGCCTTGCCTTGCACACACGCCACCAGGCTTTCGTTCGTACCGCACCAACAATCGCAGTCCGGCATTAGTTAGTTGCTGAACCAGGCCGGACGTGTGTCTCCGGCGCCGCGGGAATGTCCGCTGGCGCGACAGGATTCGTCTGTCCATGAAGGCCGCCCGGGAAGAACTTGCACGATTTTGGAAGGGTGGACAGAGTCATGGCATACATCGGGAAGCACAACTACAAAGAACAGGCCGCAGTGCGGCAGATGAACCCCTGGATCGAGCCGGCAGTTCTGCCTGTACCACAGGAACAGCCGCGCGCGCAGTGGGTTTCAGGATTTGTCCGCGCGGCGCGCCAGACGGCCTCACCAGCAACAGCGCGTGAATTCTTCCGCGAACTTGATGCTAGTGACCCGCTTCTCTCACGCCTCGGCTGGGCGTTGCTGGCTGTTGTTCCAGTCTTTGCGGCCATGGCATTCCTCGCCTCGGGATCGCTCACCGGCGTGAACCCATGGATCAAGCCCATCAAGTTCTCGATTTCCTTCTCCACCTTCGCCTTCACCATCAGTCTGTTTCTCACAGCGCTGCGGATTCCTGGATGGCAATTGAAGCTGGCGCGGCGCGTGATCGCCGGCAGCGTAGCTCTGGAAATAGCCAGTCTCGGAGCGCAGGCTTGGCGCACCGCGCATGCAGTGGCCGGCCAGACATGGATCGACGGCTCCCTGGCACAAATGACAAATTCAATGGTCATGGTTAACACCGTGATTGTGATTGGAATTCTTGCCTTGTATTGCGCCAATCGGGTCAAAGTCCAGATGGTGGATGTCCCCATGATGGCGGCCATCCGCTACAGCATCGGCATCTTCCTGGCTGGGAACGCAATAGGCGGATACATGCTGGCACGTGGCTCGCATACGGTTGGCACTGTTGACGGCGGTCCCGGACTTCCCTTCGTCAACTGGAGCACGATCGCCGGCGACCTCCGCATCGCGCATTTCATCGCCATTCACGCTATCCAGATTGTGCCGTTGTTCGCTTATGTCCTGGCCCAGATGGCGCCAATCCCAACGGTAAAGCAGCGGAGGATCGCTGTGGCGGCTGTTGCAGTGGCAGTGGCCCTGGCCGTAGGCGCCACTTTTGTGCAGGCAGCTGTTGGAATGCCATTTCTGCCAATCCACTGAGGTTTGTCCGGCATTCGCGTCGTTGGAACTTGGTTCCCCTTCTGTGGTGGCCAACCCGATCCTGAGGGGAGGTCGATGAGTAAAGGAGGATTACTCATGCTGGTGCTATGTGTCAGCAGTGCGAACCTGGCGTTCAGCGGATCATCGGCGGTGTCTGAACCGGGCCACTCCGACCCTAAACCCAGGCTTAAGCTGCGCAAGCGGGTAGAACCTGTCTATCCTGAACAGGCCAGGATGGATGGGCTACAAGGTACTGTAGTAGTCGAATTGCTGGTGAACAAACAGGGAGAACCTGAAGCGCTCCACACGCTGCGCGGTGATCCTGTTCTGGCGCGCGCGGTTACAGAGGCCGTACTCCAGTGGCGTTGGCAGCCTTACCGGCTCAACCGGAACGCCGTCGCGGTCGATATGACCATTGCCGTGAATTTTGAGCTCAGATGAATTTTTGGCGCTGAACGGCACCCCTTCCCCTGCCTGCCGTCGTGATTGACCCGTATTCCCTAACATGTTATAAAAGCAAGTCTTACTGGACTCGTCCGGAGAAGCAGAACCAGGGGGTATCTGCCCGGGCCAGCCAATGATTCCAACGCGGCCAAACCTCAAACCACTTTGTTTCTTGATGTGGAAGCGCGTTTCGGGAATTTCCGGTAAGCGTGCGTATTCGGAAAGTCCACACTACTTAGACTTCTTGGAGGAGTTACCTATGCACACCTGGCTCGCAACGGGCCTGATGGGCCGCGTAATCCGCTCGCGCCGCATGCTGGCGCTGGTGGCTGTGTTGGCCGTACTTGCACTCACCCTTCCTGTGGCCAGCGCGCAGCAGGGGCAGGCCGCACCACCAACTTCGCAGGTTGCCGCGAACCCGCAGACTGGCGCCGCAACCCAGCAGACTGCCCCGGCGGCTCCCGAGCCTCAATCCGGCGGCGAAGCCAATCTCCGGCTGCCGGACTTGAAAAGCGTAAGCTTCTTCAATGGCACAAGCGGATATTCCCTGCTGGAGATCGGGCTGATATTCTGCGCCCTGGGCGGACTGTTTGGACTGGTGATCTACATGCAGTTGAAGAACGCCCCGGTCCATCGCGCCATGCGCGAAATCTCCGAGCTGATCTATGAGACCTGCAAGACCTATCTCGTGACCCAGGGTAAGTTCATCCTGATTCTGGAAGCGTTTATCGCTGTCGTCATTGTTTTGTACTTCGGGGTGCTGGAACACCTGGCGATAAACCGCGTCATTATCATTTTGCTCTTCAGCCTGATCGGAATTGCCGGTAGTTATGGCGTTGCCTGGTTCGGTATTCGCGTAAACACCTTCGCCAACTCGCGCACGGCGTTCGCCGGACTCCGCGGCAAACCATACCCGATCTACGCCATCCCGTTGAAGGCTGGAATGAGCATCGGCATGATGCTGATCAGCGTTGAATTGCTCATCATGCTCTGCATTCTTCTCTTCATTCCTGCGGACTACGCGGGAAATTGCTTCATCGGCTTCGCCATAGGCGAATCGCTGGGAGCGGCCGCTCTCCGAATTGCCGGCGGCATCTTCACCAAGATTGCCGACATCGGCTCTGATCTGATGAAAATCGTCTTCAAGATCAAGGAAGATGACGCCCGCAACCCTGGCGTGATTGCCGATTGCACCGGTGACAATGCCGGCGACTCCGTCGGCCCCAGCGCTGACGGCTTTGAAACCTACGGCGTGACCGGCGTCGCGCTGATCACCTTCATTCTGCTTGGTGTGCGCGGCGTGAATGGCCCCGATCTGCAAGTCAAGCTGCTGGTCTGGATTTTCGTGATGCGCATCATGATGCTGGTGGCCAGCGCTGTTTCCTACTTCGTGAATGAGGGCATCGCCAAAGCCAAATACGCCAATTCTGACGATATGAATTTTGAAGCTCCATTGACCTCGCTGGTCTGGATCACTTCTTTCGTCTCCATCATCTTCACCTTCGTGGTTTCGCGGCTAATCATTCCTGATCTGGGCAATGATGGCTCGCTGTGGTGGAAGCTCTCAATCATCATTTCCTGCGGCACGCTGGCTGGCGCAATCATCCCCGAACTGGTGAAGGTTTTCACCTCAGTGGAATCGCGCCATGTCCGCGAAATCGTTACCTCCTCGGAAGAGGGCGGTTCGTCCCTCAACATTCTCTCCGGACTTGTAGCCGGCAACTTCTCCGCCTACTGGCTGGGAATCAGCATCGTGGCCTTGATGAGCATCGCCTATTACGTGAGCACCTTCGGGCTGGGCGGAGAGATTGGTACTCCCGGTCAGTGGATGCTGGCTCCCGCGGTCTTCGCCTTTGGCCTCGTCGCCTTCGGCTTCCTGGGCATGGGCCCCGTAACCATCGCAGTTGATTCCTACGGCCCGGTCACAGACAATGCACAGTCCGTTTACGAGTTGTCGTTGATAGAGCAGGTTCCGAACGTGAAGGCTGAAGTGAAAAAAGATTTCGGCTTCGACGTGAATTTTGAACGCGCCAAGCACCTGTTGGAAGAGAACGATGGCGCGGGCAATACCTTCAAGGCAACAGCCAAGCCGGTGTTGATCGGTACCGCGGTTGTCGGCGCCACCACCATGATCTTCTCCATCATGATGGCCCTGACCGATGGACTCACAAAGCACACTGAGAGCCTCTCGCTGCTGCACGCTCCGTTTGTGCTCGGCCTGATCACCGGCGGTGCAATTATCTACTGGTTCACCGGCGCTTCCACCCAGGCAGTAACCACGGGAGCGTATCGCGCCGTCGAGTTCATCAAGAAGAACATCCGGCTGGAGGGCGTGGAAAAGGCCTCTGTTGAAGACAGCAAAAAAGTAGTGGAGATTTGCACCAAGTACGCGCAGAAAGGTATGTTCAATATCTTCCTGACCGTCTTCTTCGCCACATTGGCCTTCGCCTTTGTGGAGCCGTTTTTCTTCATTGGCTACCTGATCTCAATCGCCATCTTCGGTCTTTACCAGGCCATCTTCATGGCCAACGCCGGCGGCGCATGGGACAACGCCAAGAAAGTTGTGGAAGTGGAGCTCAAGCAGAAAGGCACCCCGCTCCATGACGCAACCGTGGTGGGTGACACCGTGGGCGATCCGTTCAAGGACACTTCTTCAGTGGCCCTGAACCCGATCATCAAGTTCACCACGCTGTTCGGCCTGCTTGCGGTGCAATTGGCGGTCCGGCTCACAAACGAGCAGGGTTCCACCATCAGCCACGTTCTCTCAGCGCTCTTCTTTATCGTTTCCGTCGTGTTCGTGTGGCGCTCGTTCTACGCCATGCGCATTGGAACGGAGAAAGAAGCCAGCTCCAAAGCAGCTGCATAACCGCACATTCTTCCAACAACAAAGCCCGCCGCAAGGCGGGCTTTGTTCTGTATGCCGCGAAACCTCAGCGCGAAAAAGGCCGTGGCGGGCGCACTGGCGGCTCATCGGTCTGGGTCGGCCCAATGGCTTCCTTCATCTTCTCTTTTACTTTTTTGGCCAGCTTTTCCACCTCGTCCGCTTTCCGTACCACATCCAGTGACAGCATATTCTCGTTGGTCTTGTCCACCGCGGTTTTCAGCTCGGTGGCCAGTGCAAAGAGCCTGTCCGTATCGTTCTTCAGGTCAGCCTGGCGCT